>NC_019753.1:5045000-5217500 GCF_000317495.1 Crinalium epipsammum PCC 9333 | reverse complement strand
GTGCATAGCTACGTCGGTGAGTTAATTGATAGGCAATCCCAGCAACTACTAAAGGTATAAATGAACCTGTCAGAGCATTGATCCAACGGTAACTAATAGGGGAACGCAGGGAACCTGTTAAGCCATTGACCGTATCGTTTCCAAAAGGGAAGTGACTACCCAGCCAGATGCCGATCGCAATTATGTATTGGCTCAGAGGCGGATGGGCGTTGAAAAAGGGTGTTCGTGTTAAGTAGTTGTTGGCAAATTTAGCGTAGTAAACTTCATCAAATACTAGGGTGTTAAAGCGACCTAAGCCCCAAAAGCGTAAGCTAACTGAAAAGATAAAAATACCAATAATGGCAATGGTGAACCAGGGAATTGATTGCTTATTTAGCTGTTGAAACATGAAGATTTAATAAATTTAGAGGATGAGCAGCTTTATTGAGGATGGCATATATTATTGCAATTAATTCTGAAGTTTTCTGTTATAAAATTTTTATGTAATGGTGGCATTATTTATCAGATGAGCGCAGTAATTACTGATATTTAAGGTGCGATCGCATTGATCTTGGCAAAAGTGGGTATTAAAGGATAATTACTGCTTGATGTAAAACAACTGGCAAAGATAGAGAATCGCCCTAGCCGTCAATATAGGAGGCTTTTAGCCTGGTAGATGGAAAACGATTTCTCATAAGTGCCAAGTGTAGAATATACACCCATAAAGCGCGATTCGCTCTTGACGACGCTACGCGATCGCACCATTACTGTTATTTTTATGGCTCAGAACTTACGCAAAAATGGGTTATTTACACCATCTGCAAGGGCTAGGTTACCTAGCCCTTACTATATATAGAAGTTCTGCGTAAGTTTTATTGCTGTGGAAAAAATAGCTTTTTCCTGGGTGAGTATTTCCAAGCAATTCCTTCTGGATCTCGACTGCGACTCCATTCTGGAAAGTCTCGCTCGGATCTGCGTTTCAAGATTGTGCTGGAATGAACATCAAGCCGCTTGGCTAGTTCTGATTGAATCAAAGATTCAGGCGTGATCTGTGTTTCAATAGGTTTTGCTACTTGTTGCTGTTGATCGCTTTGGGATTGTGCAAATGGCTGTTTCTCTGTTTGAGATGGTGAAGCATAATCTTGAGATAGTTGGTTTGATTCTGGGTAATCCGGTTCGCTGTCGTCGAATATTTTACCTAGAGTGCTAGATTTAATAGGTTCGTTATTAGTTCTGACTGACGGTTTATTGCTTTCAATCTTAACTAAAGTGCTAGATGCAATCTGTTTGACTTGCTCTAGGGTAGGTGGTTCAGTTTCCCCTATTTTTGTAATGGGAGTGCTAATTTTGACGGGTTTGCGCTCCTCAAGGCTGGTTGGTTCACTTTGATCCAATAAACTACCTAGAGTACTAGCGGTTATAAAGTAATACACTATGCCTCGGTCTGCATATTCAAAAGCTCGAGCGCCAAATTCTTGTGCTTTTGAATTCAAGTAGTGTTTCGCTACTGTACCAGAGACATTGGCTTTCAGTGCTAAGTCGGTTACTGTAATCGCGCCTTGGTTTTCCTTGAGTAGCTGCTGGAAAAATGGATTAACTTTTTGGATTGACTGTTGCCATTGATATTCTTGCCAAAGCCTTAAAGTAACGCCTAGCAATACTAGCGTCAATAGTACTGGCCAAGCGACGAATATAAAGGCAAGCAAAAACGCTATTGGGAAGATGAGAACTAGGCAGCCAGTGGCACTAATCTCTTTTGCTGTTCCATCCATGTTGCTTCGTAGTGAATTTTGTCTTGATATTGCCGTCATTTGCGATCGCACTCGGCAAACAATCTTATATTTGCTTGCATTGGGGGCAAAAATTTGTGGTGTCAAAGAATTGCTAACGGTAAAAAACTACACCTTTGCCAATACAGCACTTATTTATGGTATTGCCTAAAATAAAATATCTAATCATCGTAACTTGGCAAACTAAGGTTACATAAATATTAAGAATAATTTATTCGATATCAAACTAATACTATTTTGTAAAAACTTTTATTATTTTTTTTTTAGGTAAGTAGGTCAACAAGATTAAGGGTTGAAATTTTATCATTGCCCTAGGCTTGCTGTCCGTTGCTATACTTATGAATTTAAATTATTAGCTGAGTTAGTCTAACGTTTTGCGTTTTCCCTATTTACTTCTTGGGGAGAGAGGCAACTAGCTAATTAATTAGTCGTTGATTGTTGGCAACGCTCTAATTCTTGCTGTAGGTATTTTGCCCATTTAGCTGCCAAATCAACTTCTGTAAAAGGAATTTTAGTTGAATTATTAGACTGTGAAAACCTAAATTCCAAAAAAATCTTATTGCCTTTGTCAGGAAGTTCCGCTAAGTTTATTACTTGATTATTTACTAAAAGCTGAATAGCTTGGACATTCTTAAGAGAAAAATTTTGTAAATTAATTATTCCTTTGCGAGTAGGCTTGCCCCAGGTTACTTCTTTGCCTTTCTGACCTAAAACTGCATATATATCATACTTAGCTTGGTCAAATTGAGATGCCCAACTACGATAAGCTTCAACTTTTTGATATTCATTCCAACCTGACCATGCTAACCAAATAAATGTGAAGAGTAGGGGTAGCCAAAGTAAACCGCGTTCCATTGCTTTTTCTTATTCCTTTGCTCTAGCATACTCTCAAGCTAATTGTTTATAAAAATAATTGCCTGCCTCTGTTATATAGTTGGCAGGTCAATTACTTAGATTTGGACAATCTGAACCTCTGGCAAGGTTAGTAGCGCTTTTTTGCTGAATGTGAGAGAATCATTGTCAGAATCGACTAAAATTGTATCCCCCTCAAGGAAGGTATTTTCGAGGATTTTGGTAGCAATGGGGTTTTGAAGTTCCCTTTGGATTGCTCGTTTTAGAGGTCTTGCTCCATAAACTGGATCGTAGCCTGCTTCTGCTAGGTGGGCTTGGGCTGTTGGGGAGAGTTCTATTTTAATTTTTTGGTCAGCTAATAGTTGTTCAATACGCTTGATTTGAATGTTAACGATTTGACTGAGTTCGTTACGGTTCAGGGTGTGGAAGATGATCAAGTCGTCAATGCGGTTGAGAAATTCGGGACGGAAGTGCGATCGCAACGCATCTGTTACTCGTTTCTGCATCTCATCATATTGAGAATCATCACCTGAAATATTCAGTATATGGTCACTGCCAATATTACTGGTCATTACTATTACGGTATTGCAAAAATCAACAGTTCTACCCTGAGAATCTGTAATTCTGCCATCGTCTAATACTTGCAATAGAATATTGAAGACATCAGGATGCGCTTTTTCAACTTCGTCTAGAAGTACCACCGAGTAGGGACGACGACGTATTGCTTCGGAAAGTTGACCGCCTTCTTCATATCCTACATACCCTGGAGGTGCGCCGACTAACCTAGAAACGGCGTGTTTCTCCATGTATTCAGACATATCAATTCGCACTAAAGCTTCCTCACTATCAAAGAGGAACTGCGCTAAGGCGCGGGCAAGTTCTGTTTTACCTACCCCTGTTGGTCCCATAAATAGGAAAGAACCAATAGGACGACCAGGATCTTTCATCCCAGCACGGGCGCGACGAATAGCCGCAGAGACGGCGGCAACGGCTTCTTGTTGACCGATTACCCGTTGATGTAGGTGGGATTCGAGTTTGAGAAGTTTTTGGCGTTCTGATTCTAGTAAACTGTTAACGGGGATACCTGTCCACTTAGCGACAATTTCAGCAATATCAGCTTCGGATACTTGTTCGCGTAATAAAGCAGATCCGCCTGTTTGAATTTCTAAAAGTTGAGCTTCTTTAGCTTCGCGATCGCGCTGCACACCTTCTAATCGTCCATACTTAAGTTGAGCAGCTTTATTTAAATCATAAGCACGTTCTGCTTGTTCAATTTGTACCTTAAGCTGGTCTTCTTCCTCCTTCATGGCATTGATGGCATCTAAAAGTTGCTTTTCACCTTGCCATTTAGAGTTAAATTGTTCTTGTTTGTCCCGTAAAATCCCCATTTCCTGTTCAATCCGTTCCAAGCGTTCCCGCGATGAACTATAAACAGTAGTAACAGCTTTGCGATCGCTTTCTCCTGCTAAAGATAATTTTTCCATCTCTAGCTGCATCAACCGCCGATCAATTGCTTCTAGTTCCGCAGGTTTGGAAGTTATTTCCATTTTTAACTTAGCAGCAGCTTCGTCTACCAAGTCAATTGCTTTATCTGGTAAAAATCGGTCTGAAATGTAGCGGTTAGAAAGAGTTGCAGCAGCTACTAAGGCAGAATCAGTTATTTTTACACCGTGATGAACTTCGTAGCGTTCTTTCAAGCCTCGCAGTATAGAAATAGTATCTTCTACCGTTGGTTCCTTAACGTAAACTTGTTGAAATCTGCGTTCTAAAGCGGCATCTTTTTCAATATGTTTGCGGAACTCATCTAAGGTGGTTGCGCCCATACAACGCAATTCACCCCGCGCTAACATGGGTTTGAGTAAGTTACTTGCATCCATTGCGCCTTGAGGCGCACCAGCACCAACGACGGTGTGTAACTCATCTATAAATAAGACAATTTGACCATCTGAATGAGTAACTTCTCGTAATACTGCCCGCAGTCTATCTTCAAATTCTCCGCGATATTTAGCGCCAGCAATTAAGCTGCCCATATCTAAGGCGATTAACTTGCGGTTTTTTAAAGATTCTGGCACATCGCCTTTAACAATACGTTGGGCTAATCCTTCGATGATGGCAGTTTTACCAACTCCAGGTTCCCCAATTAATACAGGGTTATTTTTTGAACGACGGGATAATACTTGTACTACACGGCGAATTTCTTCATCTCGTCCAATTACAGGGTCAATTTTGCCAGCTTTTGCTTGTTCGGTGAGGTCGCGTCCATACTTTTCTAAGGCTTCGTAGCGTCCTTCGGGATTTTGATCGGTAACTTTTTGGCTTCCCCGAACATCCTTAATAATAGTTTCTAGCTTTGGTAAGTCTAGGTTAAAGCTTTTGGCTAATTTGCGACCGACTCTTTCATCTTCTATTAAGCCGATTAATAAATGTTCAATCGCAATAAATTCATCCTGCCAACTAGATCTAGCTGTTTCAGCCCTATCTAACATTACATCCAATGAGCGACCCAAATATAGTTGGTCAAGTTGACCTACTTTGGGTTGTCGGGATGCGAAGGTTTCTAGTTGGGTTTTGAGGCTGGATACATCTACGTTAGCACGAGACAATAGGCGCGTTGCCAGTCCATCTTGTTCTAGAAGTGCGATCGCCAAATGCTCTACCTCTAGCTGCTGATTTTTGAAGCGACGAGCTACATCTTGCGATTTTACGATCGCATCCCAAGCTTTTTCAGTAAATTTGGTAGGGTCAGTTGGCTGCATTGTCTAAGAATCAAGGTTGATCTAATACCGTCTATCAGTCGTAAGTATAGCAAGCTGTTGAACCCAACCACCTGACCCTAATTTGGGATTTTGGGTTGGGTAGTGCAATTTTTTTCAGTTTTAGGAAGTGTTAAGAATTTTGAAGCTGAGTTAATAACCAAGCGCCTACATGAGTTTGATCTGTTTGGCGACTGCGTTGCAGTGCGGATTCGATAGTTGCTGTCGGTAATCCAGGTAACACTTGTGATTGGGTGATGCGTCTACTTCCACCATCTGCGATCGCAAATGCAATTACCTGATTTTTCTGCACATCTACTACCCAATACTCACTTACTCCAATATTTTCATAGATCAATCGCTTTGTGCCTAAGTCATCAGCAAGGGAAGTATCTGCAACTTCGATCACCAAATCAGGTGGTGCGAATTGTTCTAAATCTACTACCGCAGAGCCTTGAGGTACAAGTTTAGCCCGTTCCCCGATGTAATAAGAAGCATCGGGTTGACATTCATAGACTTCGGTTTTTCTATAGCTACAGTTAATTAATAAATTCAACGGTAAGGCTTTGGCAATACCAAATAAATTAATTGCTATCACAATAATGCCGTGATCGCGGGAGTGTTCAGCACTAATAATCATTTCAATTCCCATTTGTCCCTAATCGTAATAGCATTTAGCATACCTATGAACATGGTTAGCTGTAGCTTTTGGCAAGTCCTAAGATTTTTAACAGGCGCAGATGAAAGCAGATGGACGCAGATTAACGCAGATAAATTACAATAGCCTTCCGTAATGCAAACATTAGGAGATTTTACCAAATCCTCCTCCCCCTGGAGTTTCTATCACAAAAATATCTCCTGGTTGCATCTCTACGGTTGCTGTACTGTTTAAATTTTCTTGGGTTCCATCTTGACGTTGTATCCAGTTGCGTCCTATTTGTCCTGCTTCTCCTCCCTGTAACCCAAAGGGCGGAGTTATCCGATGGTTAGAGAGGATATTAGCTGTCATCGGTTCTAGAAACCGGATTTGGCGAATCACGCCGTTACCGCCGGAATGCTTGCCGTTACCGCCACTATTGGGGCGAAGACTAAAGCTTTCTACTTGTACAGGATAGCGGGTTTCTAAAACTTCTGGATCAGTTAAGCGGGAGTTAGTCATGTGGGTATGAACTCCATCAGTACCATCAAAGTTATCCCCTGCGCCCGAACCACCGCAGATGGTTTCATAATATTGATATCGCTCATTCCCAAAGGTGAAATTATTCATCGTTCCCTGAGAAGCAGCCATTACACCCAAAGCGCCATATAAAGCATCGACAATAGTTTGAGAAGTCTCTACATTACCTGCTACTACTGCTGCTGGATAAATTGGGTTTAGCATACAGCCAGAGGGAATAATAATTTCTAACGGTTTAAGACATCCAGCATTGAGAGGAATATTATCATCGACTAAAGTACGGAAGACATACAAAACTGCGGCTTGAGTTACAGCTTTGGGAGCATTGAAGTTACTATTTAGTTGTAAAGATGTACCAGTAAAATCAATTGTAGCACTGCGATTTGCTCGGTTAATGGTCACTTTAACTTTAATCTGTGCGCTGTTATCCATTTCGTAAGTAAATGAACCGTCTTCGAGAACGTCAATTGCTTTTCTGACTGCTGACTCAGCATTATCTTGTACAAATTTCATATAACCTTGGACTGTTTCGAGGGTGTATTGAGACACCATCTTATGCAGTTCAATAACTCCCCTTTCATTGGCGGCAATTTGTGCTTTAAAGTCGGCTATGTTTTGGTCTGGGTTACGGGCGGGATAAGCATGAGCTAATAATAAATTTCGTGTGGGTATTTCCCTAAAGTTGCCTTGTTCAACTAAAAGAAAGTTATCAAATAAAATTCCTTCTTCTACTACTGTGGTACTGTGCGGAGGCATTGATCCAGGGGTAATTCCTCCGATATCTGCTTGGTGTCCACGCGCAGCAACATAGAAAATAATTTGTTTTTCGTCTTCATCAAAAACAGGAGTAATTGCAGTTACGTCAGGAAGATGGGTTCCCCCGTTATAGGGATTGTTTGATAAATATACATTTCCTGGTTTGATAGTGTCGCTTTTCTCATTAATTAAACTGCGGACACTTTCACTCATTGAGCCTAAATGTACAGGAATGTGGGGGGCATTAGCGACTAATAAGCCTGAAGCATCAAAAATAGCGCAAGAGAAATCTAATCTTTCTTTAATATTGACTGATGCTGAGGTATTTTGGAGAACAATACCCATTTGTTCTGCAATAAATTGATATAGGTTTTTGAAGATTTCTAGACGAACAGGATCGGGTTGAGATGTGGTGTGCATTTTTGAACTTTATTTTTTATAATTGGGACAGAAAATAAAACAGGTGGGGTTGAATAAAATTAAATTATACATTATTATATTTTTTGCTTTTAATCATTTATACCATCTGTGTGCATCTGTGTTTATCTGTGGTTAATTATCTAAAATTTGATTTCAAAAATAAATCTTTTATTAAGGTAGTTGGATTGTGCGATCGCGTAACCCAATCAATAATTATAAGTTAATTAAACGTATTACCCCACCCCCAACCCCTCCCCTTAATAAGGGGAGGGGAGCTTTTCGGTAGCACCATTATAGATTAATGAATTTTGACGCTGTAAAATTAAATGATTATGTTCATTTAATCTTGCTTCCCAGTTAGGTTCAACTACAATTGTACTAATTTTTTCTACAATGATTGCAGCGCCGATGATAGTATCTTCTGGTTGTAAATCTTCCCGTCGATAAACAGGTGTATCATGCCACTTATCCGCAGTAAACATCTGTACTGTTTCCACAGACGCGGGGGCTTCATTTATAGGACTGGTACGAGTAATTTTGGGTTCTTCTGGAGTTTCCATTCTTTGAATTACTTCTACTGATACAGATTCTACAATTAAGGTTTTCTCTAATTGAATGAAACCATAACGTGATTGGTGTTCAGCTTCAAATTCTTGCCGCATTACTGCTACGCTATCGGCAAAATTAACGTTTAATGTAGAGTTAGTACCTTCATATTTTAAGTTAACTTTTTTGATTGTTTCTTCTTCGTTGTCATCCAGGCTAAAGCCTGGGGCTATATTAACGAAGCCCCCCTGCGCGGGCTTTGCTTTTAGGGGGTGGGATTTTTGGGGATTAAGTTCACTTCTTGCTTGGGTTTCTAATGAGTCCATTAGTTGTTGTAAGGTAGGAATTAAGGTTTGGTTTAAAGGTTTTTCTACTCCCCCTTCTCTAATTGCACGGATATCAGCTAATCCCATTCCATAAGCAGATAGAACTCCTGCGTAAGGGTGGAGAAATATTGTTTTCATTCCTAAAGTATCAGCAATTAAACAAGCAACTTGTCCTCCTGCACCTCCAAAACAACAAAGGGCATATTGGGTGACATCATAACCTCGTTGCAAACTGATTTTTTTAATTGCGTTTGCCATATTTTCGACTGCGATCGCAATAAATCCAGCAGCTACTTGTTCTGGAGTATAATTATTTCCTGTGGCAGTTGCAATTTTTTGGGCTAATTGTGTAAATTGCTGTTTGACAATATCTTGATCTAAAGGTAAATTTCCCTCAGTTCCAAAGACAGCAGGAAAATATTGGGGGTGAATTTTTCCTAACATGACATTAGCATCTGTCACTGTTAATAATCCCCCGCGTCGGTAACAAGCTGGACCAGGATTTGAGCCAGCAGATTCGGGACCCACACGATAACTAGAACCATCAAAAAATAAAATTGAACCGCCACCAGCAGCAATGGTATTAATTGCTAATACGGGAACTCGCATTCTTACGCCAGCAATCTCAGATTCTAATTGTCGTTCATACTCTCCTTTAAAGTGGGCAACATCTGTACTTGTTCCTCCCATATCAAAGGTAATAACTAATTCAAAACCTGCTCTTTTGCTGGTTTTAATTGCACCGACAATGCCCCCAGCAGGACCACTCAAAATACTATCTTTTCCTTGAAATTGTTCGGCTACGACTAAACCCCCGTCAGATTTCATAAACATTAATTTGACTCCTGGTAACTGACGGGTTACTTGGTTGACGTAGCGACGTAGAATAGGAGTTAAATAAGCATCTACTACGGTTGTATCCCCTCGGCTAACTAATTTCATTAAAGGGCTAACTTGATGGGATATAGATATTTGGGTGAAGCCGATTTCTTGGGCAATTTGCGCTATTTGTTGTTCGTGGTAGGGATAGCGATCGCTGTGCATAAAAACAATGGCACAACTACGGATTCCTGTTTTATAAGCTGTTTGTAAATCTTCCCTAACTTGTTCAATATTGACGGGTATTAATTCTTTTCCGTGAGCATCATAGCGTTCTTCTACTTCAATTACCTGTTCATAAAGCATTGTTGGTAAAATGATCTGACGCGCAAAGATATTTGGGCGATTTTGGTAGCCAATTTGTAGGGCATCTTTAAAGCCTTTAGTAATTACAAGTAAAACGCGATCGCCTTTTCTCTCTAACAGTGCATTTGTTGCTACTGTTGTCCCCATTTTTACTATTTCTATTGCTTCACTAGAAATACTTTCTGTGCTGGAAATACCAATAATATCTCTGATACCTTGGATAACTGCATCTTGATATTGTTCGGATTTTTCTGAAAGTAATTTATATACTATTACCCATTGTTGGTTAGGAAGCGGAACAATTAAAAAGCGTTCGCTATATTTTACAAGTCTGTTGATTATTGTCTGATTATTAGTAATAGCAACAATATCTGTGAATGTACCACCGCGATCTGCAAATACTTTCAGCATTACTTAATTTAATTAAAGGATATGAAACTAAAATTTAAGAGATACCGTACTTGGACATAAATTTTGTAGTCACGCTATACATAAGTTCATCTAGACGGGATAATACTTCTTGTGCGATCGCATCTGGTATGCCATAAAAAGCATGAGCAATACCACCTGTAATACAAGCGATCGTGTCACTATCGCCACCTATAGATACGGCATTGCGAATTGCATCTTCATAGTCTGTAGAATCTAAAAAAGCAATGATTGCTTCTGGCACAGAACCTTGACAAGAAACATCAAATGTGTAACCATGTCTTATTTGCTCGGTTGTGCGTTCTAAGTCATAACCAAAGGTATTTTGAATATAAGATTTAATCGCATCTTTACTATTACCAGTACGTGCTAAAAAGATTGCAGATGCAGTTGCTTGAGCGCCTTTTATTCCTTCCGGGTGGTTGTGAGTAACTTCTGCACTGCGTTTCGCTTCAAGTAATACTGAATCTAAATCATTAAAAGCAAAACCGACAGGACTAACGCGCATTGCTGAACCATTTCCAAAACTATTATATGGTTCACTATTGTCGGATGATGCCCAGCGCAAATATCTTCCTCCGTAACCTCCCTTTGGGTTAGGATAACTTTGAAAATATTGTTTAAATTTCTCAGTATAATTGCCGCCATTCAGGATAGTATCAGCAACAGCAACAGTGAGGATTGAGTCATCTGTAAATTCTGAATCATCACTAAATAGGGGAAAATCTTTAGTTTTGATATTGTCAAATTCGTAGATTGAGCCAATTATATCGCCTGCGATCGCACCTAGCATATTTTTATCCTTTACTTAGACATACTTATCACAGACATAATACTGAATAGTTACCCGTTACCAAACCTTTACCATACTCCCTAATTAGGGCATATCCGAAAAATAATTTTAAGAAATTTTAACCGCAGATACACGCAGATAAACGCAGATATTTTCTATGATAATTTTTCGGATAGCTATTAGTGAAGTTAAATTTAATTTCTAAAATATTTAATTATCATGTTTTAAGTTGGCAAACAAATTATCCCAGTTATTAACACCACTATCTTCTGACTCTTTGACTTCCAATGTGATATTACAAGCTTGTGGTTGTTCTAACACTTGTACACACAACTGAGCTATATCTTCTCGGCTAACTTTTCCTTTAATATTGTCTCCTTGCTCAAAAATTAACTGCTTACCGCCTGGTTCTTCAGTTAATGCACAAGGTCGGATAATAGTGTAAGGTATACCACTGTCTCTCACACTATCTTCTCCGCGTAATTTCCAGGTGAGAATTCCCCCTAATTGATCGTTCATTCTAACGGCTGGCGGTTCTTCTGCTAAATTAATACCAGGGCGACCAGGGCGAGTTACACCTGCTGAACTAATCATAATGAATTGAGGTTTAGCTACGCCACCATAAGCTTTGATAGATTCAATTTCTAAGGAAAAAATACCTGCTTCAAAATACGGGTTAAATTCTCCGTCATACTCAAATTTACTTAGCATTAATTGAAATGCACAAATCTGGCTACTGTTAATAGGTTCAGCAGTAGGTAAGGTTTTAGCGCGAAATACTGGAATTAATTTATTAAAGGGAATTTGAACAGTTATCCAAGCGTTGTAGGCGGTATCAAAGGAATAAGAATAAGCCACGCCATCCCATTTTGATTCTGTACGCAGAAGGCATTTATAGCGCTTACCATCTCCTTTAACTCGTAGTTCTATTCCTTCATAACCATTTAAATTAAAAGGTGGGCTAAAGTTTTTGGTTCTAACTGAAGCAAAACCGCCAGAATTGTCAGTGGAAACATTACCACTAAATAAAGCTGTATTTTGATTAAGTCTGAAGCTACTTTCACTAACTCCACCCATGACAACATCATCTACAGCGCCCCAAATGTCTTTTAATTCATTGGATGGATTAGTGAAATCAAAGATATTCTTTTTTATGGTAGGTTGGAGATATGGTGCTGCGGTTTCAACTAAATTTTTTATGCCTTGATATTCTACGATTTCTGGACTATCGACGACTTCGGGCAGATAAAACTTGATACCCTGATAATATTTAGCTCTATCTGGTGTATCTCCTTCTACAGGTTGGACTTTTACACCTGTACAACAGATAACGGCTTGAATGTCTTTCATTACTGCGGGAGTCAAGGTTTCTTTGATGGTGATGTCTCCCTCAATTAGTTCGACGCGATCGCCTAAAATTTCTGACGCTTTGGTAGAATCTCTAACGAGCGATCGCACTTGATAACCTTGCTCAATTAGTCGCCGCACAACTCGCTTACCCACACCACCAGTCGCACCAGCTACCAGTATCACTCCCACGTTTTTGTCTCCTAATGGTTTATTGGCGTTATCCTTAGCTTTACCTTGTAATAACCGTGTTAGGCAACCCAAAAAAGGAATAACTTCAAAATATGCCAAAGTTTGAAAAAACCTGCCAAAATCCCATTGAGAGCGTTGATTTGGGTTAGACATACTATTGCTGATGTTACTTATTTGATACTAACTATTTTTACTGCCTTGCAATTGCGATCTTAAAGCAGTATCATCCCAATAAGCTGAAACTTTTTGAATTTTGCCAGCTTCGTTAATTTCAAAAATACTAATACCTTCGGTAGAGGCATTTTTATCATTTTTAGCAACTACTTTCATAGTCCATTTAACTGCTGCCTGATTTGCAGAAATAAAAATTGAGTCTTTTGATATTTCTATGTTTTTAAAGAAACTAGACAACATTCCAAAAAAATCTTGAAAAGTTTCATGTGCAATACTTGGTGGATTACCCACTGGATCATAAACAATTCCGTCTTCAGCAAAATTATCTACCCAGCCTTGGGGGTTCATAGCTACCATATTGTCAAAATAGCCAGCAACCGCTTGTTCAATTAATTCTTTTGACATGGAAAATTTTTCTTTTGTTAACAACAAATAACTATACAAGAATTACGCAACAAGTGACGTTTAATGTAAAAAGCGCGATCGCATCTTTCCTATGGTAATTTGATACTAAGGCAATGCGATCGCACATATCTTACCAACCAGCTTTAAACCACAGCCGCAACAGCTTTTAACTCAAAAATCTTCTCAATTACTTCTTCGACTACTTTATCTGGTGTAGAAGCGCCAGAAGTAATTCCCACAACAACTTTACCTTCAGGTAGCCAATTTTCTACTACTTCTAAATCTTTTCCTATTGGTTTATGCTCAATGCGATTTTCTGGGTGAATCCGCACCGCACTATCAATATGATAAGAAGGAATATTTCTATCAATTGGAATTTGCTGTAACTGAGTGGTATTAGATGAATTGAATCCACCAATTACAACCATTAAATCCAAATCTTCCTTCACCAGTTCAAACATCGCATCCTGGCGTTCCTGAGTAGCATCGCAAATAGTATTAAAGTTTTGAAAATGCTCGTTTAGCTCATCTGGCGGATACTTTTTCATCATAGTATGCTCAAACAGCTTACCAATCTGCTCAGTTTCAGTTTTCAGCATTGTTGTTTGGTTAGCAATGCCTACTCGTTCTAAATCAGTGTCAGGATTAAACCCAACTGAACAAGCTTTGCTGAATTTTGACATAAATTCATCACGATTACCGCCATTGAGGATGTAATTGCAGACATACTCGGCTTCTGCCATATTAAAGACAATTAAGTAAGTTCCGGCAAAAGAACTTGTAGCAACTGTTTCTTCGTGCTTATATTTACCGTGAATAATTGAGGTATAATTTTTTTTCTTGTGCTTTTCAACAGTATTCCAAACTTTAGAAACCCAAGGACAAGTAGTATCAATAATTTTGCAACCTTTATCATTAAGTAGTTGCATTTCCTGAACAGTTGCCCCAAATGCGGGTAAGATCACTACATCACCAGAATTAACTACAGAAAAGTCTTTATTTCCTGCATCTACTGGAACGTAGCGGATGAGCATTTCTTCCAAACGCTGATTTACAGAAGGATTGTGGATAAGTTCATTAGTTACCCATATATCCTCATTAGGAAAATGCTGGCGAGTTTCATAAGCCATTGCTACGGCTCTTTCTACGCCCCAACAAAAGCCAAATGCTTGTGCTAACTGGATAGTAACTTCACCGCGTTGCAGTGTGTTGTTATTTTCCCTGATTTGTTGAATTAAATTGCTTTGATACTCCGACTTCAGGACACCATTCACTTCTGCTTCGTGACCAAATCCTTTGCGATGGTAATTTTCTGAACTGTGGAGTGATCTTTTAAAAGCTTTTGTATCCATGCGCCGTGTCCTGTAAATGTGCGTGCATCAGAGTTTAATTCTCTTTAATCTTACTAGGTGCTGGACTGGGCAGGGATTTATCAAGATGTGAAAATCGCGCGGGTGTTTTCAGTTGGATAAAAACTTGCAACGCAGATCGCCAAACCATATATCCTTGGTAGTTGAGATGCAAGCCATCGGTACTGAGGCTGGGGCGCAAGTTGCCTTGTTCGTTAACAAATAGCGGGTAAAGATCGAGAAACTTAACACCTTCGGTTGAGGCGATCGCAGCTAGTTTGCGATTAAGCTCACGGATGCGAATGTTACTCACCTTCAGCAAGCGATCGCGACCTTCCCAGCTAGAACTTGCCCCAGCATGAGGTAAAATTGATTGGAAGACAATTTGCGACTGGGGATGCGATCGCCGCAAATAACGCATAATTTCTTGCTGGTTCGCTAAAAGCTGATCATCTGGTAATCCCCGAAGTAGATCATTAACCCCAATCATCACAAAAATGATTTCTGGCTGAGTCTGATCAAATAAAGATAATCTTTTTAGTAAACCTGTAGAAGTTTCCCCAGAAATTGCTTGATTTAGCCAAATACGCTCTTGAGGCAACAGGTGGTCGGGAAACCATCTACTTAAAGAGTCACCAGCGATGATGCTTAAATTTTGTCGCTGCTGGGAAGCCTTGGCTTTAGCTTCGCGTCGCAGTATGTCAATCCAATCTTGATAACTTAGCTGTCCGCCCAACGGTAAATCATTTTGCTTTGATTTACTTGGTTGTGGCACAGTTTTACTCCAATGCCAAGGTTGAGGCGTGAAATTACTCACTTGTTGTGCCATGCTTACGGAAAACCTGTGATTCCGTAGAATCAGCGTTAGCACAAAAATGTTAGTAGCTAAGGCGAAGACTGCCCAAGTAGGAAAGAGTTTCACGTAATCAATTATCTAATTATCAATTATCAATTATCAATTATCAGTAAGCCTTTTTTTGATAACTGATAACTGATAACTGATTTAAACCCCTTTATCAACAAAACTCAATCCAGAAGCAAACTCCTCCCCATAACCTTCTTCACCATGTTCAGTGATATCCAAACCTTGATCCTCAGAGTTAGGTTGAACCCGTAGTTCCATGAATAATCCTAGAAGCTTGAGAATTCCATAAGTACCTACTGCGGCAAATATATAGGTAACAATGACACTAACTATCTGTGGGATTAATAGTCCTGGGTTGCCAGACAGCAAGCCATTGTTGCCTGCTTCGTTAACAGCTTTAGTAGCAAAAATGCCCGTCAGAATAGCTCCTACAGTACCACCAACTCCGTGAATCGGGAAGGTATCCAAAGAGTCATCAAACTGTAGCTTTGCCCGCAGACTGACAGCATAGAAGCAGCAAAGAGAGGTGATTGAACCAATTAGAATCGCTCCAATTGGGGTGACAAATCCTGCTGCTGGGGTAACGCCTACCAATCCGGCTAAAAATCCACTCGCAATCCCAATCGCAGTTGGCTTACCTCTTAGTCCCCATTCTATAATTACCCAAGTCAGACCACCAGCCGCCGCCGATACCATTGTGGCGACAAATGCGACGGTTGCTAATGCTCCTGCTCCTAAAGCGCTACCAGCATTAAAACCAAACCAGCCAAACCACAGCATACCAATGCCTAGTAAGACATAAGGTACGTTATGGGGTGCGGCAGGTGTAATCATAAAGTTTTTGCGAGGACCAATTACCCAAGCTGCCACCACAGCAGAAACGCCGGAACTGATGTGGATTACTGTACCGCCAGCAAAGTCTAATGCCCCCATTGAAAAGATCCAACCTTTGCCCCAAACCCAGTGAGCCAAGGGAGCATAAATAAAGGTAGACCACAGGATTACAAACGAGAAGAAGGCTTTAAAACTCATCCGCTCAACTATTGCTCCTGAAATTAGAGCAGGTGTGATGATGGCAAACATCATCTGGTACACCATAAATAATTGATGCGGAATGGTTGGGGCGTAGCAAACTGGATCTGGTTGATCAAAGGCAACGTTGTTTAAAAATAGCCAGTTTAAGCTACCTATAATCGGATTGGCATTAAGTTGAATACTGTCTGGTAGGTTTGAACAATCTCCACTAACAGAAATTGGGGCAAAAGCCAGACTATAGCCCCATAGCACCCAAGTAACCCCTACCAACGCAATCAAAATGAAGCTCATCATCATTGTATTGAGGACGTTGCGCGATCGCACTAATCCACCATAAAAAAATGCTAACCCTGGTGTCATTAACAGCACAAGTGCTGCTGATATCAACATAAATGCTGTATCACCAGTATCAATAGTCACTTCATCTGCTGTTTGAGCGTATGCGCTACCCGCAAGCGGGAAACTTAGCATCCACAGAACAATTATCCCTACGAGTAAAACTTTCTTGAACACTTGTTTAGATCCTTCCCCACCAGCAACTTTAGGCATAAATTTGATTGCACCAATTCATCAATCGCAATTCTGTATCACAAGTTACAAAATACTTTTATAAAAATAAATCATAGGATAGATGATGAAAATAAAAACTAACCCACTAAAATTTCTAGATCGCTTTAGTGGGCTTAAATGTAGATTTATACAGATTTAAGGTTGAAACGGCTAGCGATTGATCGCAATAGGTGCAACATCTTAGCTAAAAGCTACGAGATAACTCCACCAGAGAAACCACCCTTGCCTCTGTCTATCCCTGCCTCTGCAAAAGCACCTGAGCCTGTTTCGTTGCTAAAACCACTGTAGGCTTCCATGCCATGTTCCGCAATATCTAACCCTTCCATCTCTTCTTCTGGAGTTACACGGATACCTAATGTAGCTTTGAGTGCTAACCAAAAAATGCTACTCACAAGTACAGCCATACCGCCTACAGAGATAATGCCAATTAGCTGTGGAATTAGTGTTCCTAATCCACCACCGAACAATAAACCATGTGGACCAACTGGTTTACCTGCTAAATCAACCATCCAGGGATAGCCACCAGGACCAACACTGAATAAACCAACTGCTAAAGTTCCCCAAATACCACAGACAAGGTGAACCGAAGTTGCACCCACTGGATCGTCAATTTTGAGCTTGTCGAAGAAGGTGACAGAGAAAACTACTAAAACTCCGGCAATTACACCAATAATTAAGGCGCTGGTCATACTCACGTAAGCGCAGGAAGCTGTAACGCCTACTAACCCTGCTAAAACACCGTTGATGATCATGGATAAGTCTGGCTTACCTAAGTACAACCAAGCTGTAATTGTAGCTGCGATCGCACCAGCCGAACCCGCCATGTTAGTTGTCAAAGCAATATGCGTAATCGCATTTGGATCGGCTGCCATTGTTGAGCCTGGGTTGAAGCCAAACCAACCTAACCACAGAATTAAACAACCCAATGTGGCAATGCTCATGTTATGCCCTGGTATAGCAATAACTTGACCATCTTGATATCTACCAATGCGAGGACCTAAAAATGCTGCTCCCATGAGTGCAGCCCAACCACCAAATGAATGAATGACTGTTGAGCCAGCAAAGTCGTAGAAACCCATATCTGCTAACCAACCACCACCCCAGATCCAATGTCCGCTAATGGGATAAGCGATACCTACGAGTAAAATACTAAAGATCAAGAAGTCAAGAAACTTAATTCTTTCTGCTACTGCACCAGAAACAATTGTGGCAGCAGTACCCGCAAACACGAGTTGGAACAAAAACTTAGCATTTAAGGGGACACCAGTCCAATTAAGAGAACTGAATACGCCTTGGTAAGCTTCTCCTATCGCTGGACTGTTATCAGTTCCATTGAGAAAAAATCCACTTGTGCCAATAAAATCATTGCCGTCACCAAACATTAAGCCAAAACCAATTGCCCAGAAGGCAATTGTTGCCAGGGCAAAGACAATTAAGTTTTTGGCAAGCACGTTTACAGCGTTTTTCTGACGACAAAAGCCAGTTTCCAACATACAAAAACCCGCGTTCATAAAGAACACTAGGAAAGCAGCAATCGCTACCCATAAGGTATCCATTGCTACCTTCAAGTCTGTAGTTGTAATACCAGGAGCAGTTGGGGCAGTATCTTGAGCAACTGCCGCATAAGCTGAAAACAATACAATTAAGCTTGCTATGGGCAGACAAGCTTGCCAACTTGGTGATAAACGCTTGATTGTTAGTTGCAATTGCCGAAAACTTTTGGCAGTCCGGCGTACAGTACCCTGCCAATTTAATTGCGATAGCGCAAGCGCTGAGTTGTCAGTTCGCTTACTTTGAGTTTTAGACAGCTTTGGCATCAGCCCTTGTTTCAACATAATCCAGTATTTGGTTAATGATGGCATTCAGCTAGCAAAAGAGGTAAATTAATAAACTTTGCACCAAACTTACTTTTGGCACGACTAACAAGAAATTTTGTATTGTAGATGTACCAAATCTTGTATCCCTGAACAGTCGATTTCTGTATCAGAGGATACAAATTTTTGGTGAAAATAAAAAATCTAGGTAGGTATCTGCTGCTAAATCAATACCACTATCAACACCTATCTTCAGATAGATGACTAAACCTCAGTTAATGAGAATAATCTTGATTAGTTAAATATTGCTGATAGCCTAATTCATCTAGGCGTGCTTGCTTATCTAATACGGATTGAGCTAAATTTTGGCGATATTGCTGAACTTTTGCAAGTAACTCGCTTTGGTGGGATGCCAAAATCTGCACTGCGAGTAAACCAGCATTTTTAGCATTACCAATTGCAACAGTAGCAACAGGGATACCAGCAGGCATTTGTACAATTGAGTAAAGGGAATCAACGCCTTGTAAGTTGCGAGTCGCGACTGGTACTCCAATTACAGGTAGGGGAGTGAGAGAGGCAACCATACCAGGAAGATGTGCTGCGCCGCCAGCACCAGCGATAATTACTTTAATGCCGCGTTCGTGTGCAACTTTCGCATATTCCACCATGCGGTCTGGTGTACGATGAGCAGAGACGATGGCGACTTCACAGGGAATATCAAATTCTTCACAAATTGCGATCGCACCTTGCATTGTCGGCAAGTCGGAATCGCTACCCATGATAATGCCAATTAGTGGTTTATTCATGCTAATACCGAGTTGCATTCATAGATAGTAAATTATGCTTAGTCATGGGTAATTATTACATTTAATAGGAACTTTTTAGCTACTTGTAACGTCAATATATAGCTTACCCAGTTGGTGTGTCCTTATGGTTCAGTTTAGAGGTTTGTCATTTAACAGTTCAAGATTACTTTTTTTAGCAATAACAGTAAGTATTACTGCACCGTTGGGAATTTACACCGCAGCTACAGCAGCAACATTTTCTGATCTGCCTAATCATGACGTGCCACTTGCTCAAAGTACACAAGCTAGGCGTTACCTTGTGCAAGTTCAACCTGAAACTCAGCCTGCACCGGATACATCGGTAGATACTATACCGAATAACCGCAGCAACACCGAAGGAAATGACCGTAATAATCAGGAGTTATTCTCTCAAAAGTATAAAGTTTCAAAAAATACAATCATCAAAGCTGCCTACCGTGGTGCAGATAAGTTAACTTTAGTGCCTGGACAAACAACCTCTCTCAACGTGCTAATTACTGAAGATATTAAAAACTCACAAGGTGAGGTTGTAATTCCTAAAAATAGTGAAATTCAAGGTCAGTTAGTATCTCGTTATGATAATTCGACGTTTATAGGTGTACAATTTTTATCGGAACGGCTAATTATTGGTAATCGCTTATATAACAACATTAATGTAACTTCACCAATGCTCACCGATAGGCAACCCGTGACTTATAACTACAGAAGATTAGGAGAAGCTGCTGTGGTAACAGCCGCAGAAGTGCTTGTTAGTAAGTTGGCTGGCTATCGGATTAATCCTGTACCAATTGTCACCACAATAATTAGCAACCGACCTACTCGCAATCAAAGACAAAATGATTTAATTGTTATCGACCTAAAGAAAGATTTACAGTTAAGTTTCAAGGAAGATTTTTATATGAATAAAGCTAGTGGAGAGTAATGTGCGATCGCACCTTGCTTATGCACAATCTGCTATTTGTTTAGCTAATAATAATCCTTCCGACTCCAATGCGGATTATTATTTTTACATCATGCACATAAAAAAATATAATTTATATTATAACATTAAAGAATTAATTTATGGATGTGGAGTTTGACCCTCTATTAATCTGTCTAGTATGGGGAACTTCGTACTACCCAATTTCGACATAAGAAACAGCAAGGTATTCTTAACCAGAATGCCTACTATAAATAAGAAATGAATGATATTACCATTCAACGCTATCAGATGTCACCTTTAAAACCAGATTGGTGATTTTGAAAAAAAATAGCCTTCATAGTGTAAACTTTTAACAAAATTTTGAGGAGTTTTTCAATGAGTATTTTTTCAGGTTTTACATCAAAAACTGCCGCCTTAGTAGCTCTCGGAATAACAGCTAATGCAGTTGTGCCTTTGGCAATATCTGCTCCAGCAACAGCAGCAGATTTTTCGGATGTTAATAATCACTGGGCGCGTCCCTTCATTGAGGCGTTAGCAGATCAAAAGATTATTAGTGGATATTCAGATGGCACTTTTAAACCAGATCAAGCAGTAACTCGCGCTGAGTTTGCGGCACTTGTGCAAGCTGCCTTTCCTAATAATAGAGAAACTCGCCCACAGGGATACACATTTAGGGATGTTTCTACAAACCACTGGGCATACAACAAAATTCAAAAAGCCTATAAAACTGGCTTTATGTCAGGTGTGACGACAACTAATTTCGCCCCTGATACGAAGATTCCCAGAGTTCAGGCATTAGTAACCTTAACCAGTGGTTTGAATATAGATCCCCAAGGTTCTACCAGTACTATTCTGCGAGCATATCAAGATGCTACGGAAATTCCTCAATATGCTCGTAATAAGGTAGCTGCTGCTACAGAAAAGCGAATGGTGGTTAACTATCCTGTAGTAGATAGATTGCGACCAAATCAGATTACTACTCGTGGTGAGGTAGCAGCTTTTCTTTATCAAGCAATGGTTAATCAAGGACAAGCACAAACCTTAGATACCACTGCTGTAAACAGATACATTGTTGGTGCTACAACTGATGGTACTACTCAGAATGCTAATCTTAGGGTGAGATCAGGTCAAACAATTGTTGTGAGAGGAGCAGATGCTCGCCCTCGCATCTTACTATTGCCTAATGAAAGTATTCCTAACCTCACCCTAATTGTTGATCAAGATATCAGAAACAGTGCTAACGAAATATTGATTCCCAGAAATAGTCAAATTGAAGGTCGCTTATCTCCGCTTTCTTCTGGTAATCAATTTTTGGGGATGCGGTTTGATGCACGTAGACTAATCATTGGTAATCAATCTTACGATCAGATTGATGCAACTTCTCGAATAGTCACTGGTCAGCAGCAGCAGGCGAGTAGTGTTAATACAGGTACAGTTGAAAATGCTGCTATAACGGCTGCGGCTCAAGCAATTTTAGGAAGGGTTCTTGGTCAAAGTGTCAATCCCATAAATATTTTGGGCAGTATTTTCACGGGTCAAACTCCTACTACCCAGCAACAGGATCAAGTAATCATAATTGACCCAAGACAAGATTTGCAGTTAACGTTCAACTCTGATTTTTATGTTAATAGAGTTGCTACTGGGTCAAATTAGTCGATATCAGTTACGGCGATAACTAATTTTTTAGTAATCCCCTCCGGTGTCAACACCAGAGGGGATTTTTTTGGTTTTATAGCTAGGGACACAAAGCTGAGGACAAGTTGTAGGGGTGAAACTTATAGAGAAATCATTAAATAGAAAAGCTGACGGTGAGCTAGCTAACTGCTATATATTTTTGAATGTGGAGCAACTTAGACGTAGATTAAGTATTGGGTCGCATTTTGTTTAAGCAAGAAATGGTAAACGTCGCAAATAGTAAAAGTTCTTTACCTGTTGATCTGATTAATGCTCGAATCCCAGGTTATCAAGGATTACAGCAAATTTGGATGCGTGAGGGCAGAATCGAGAAAATTCTGTCAATGGATACTGTGTTGCAACGGATACCGCCACCAGATTTGGAAGTGTTGGATGTAGAAGGTGATTGGATATCTCTTGGTGGGGTTGATCTTCAGATTAATGGAGGTTTAGGTTTAGCTTTTACAGATTTAACTTCTGCTGATGGCGATAAATTAGAGAAAATTTGTCAATTGCTGTGGTTACAGGGTGTTGATGGGTTTGTACCAACGCTGGTTACTACTTCTGTTGAGAATATTGTGCGATCGCTCTCAGTAATATCAGATTTTGTATCCAGTCCTCAAGGGCAAAAATCAACAGCAGCACAAATTCTTGGGGTTCATTTAGAAGGACCTTTTTTAAATCTAGAAAAACGTGGCGCACATCCATCAGAATATTTATTACCACTAACCATTGATAATGTCAAACAAGTATTAAGTAATTATGCAGACATTGTAAAAATTATCACTTTAGCACCAGAATTAGATACAACTGGTGAGGTAATTCCTTATTTACGTTCGTTGGGTATTACTGTTAGTTTAGGACACTCGCAAGCTACGGCAAGTCAAGCACAACAGGCATTTTCACAAGGCGCAACGATGGTGACTCATGCTTTTAATGCTATGCCACCATTGCATCACCGCGAACCAGGATTATTAGGAGCGGCGCTGATGAAACAAAATGTGCAGTGTGGGATAATTGCTGATGGACAGCACGTTTCGCCGCTCATGCTGGAGTTGATTTTACGTGCAAGTGGTTATGAGCAAGGAATATTTTTGGTCAGCGATGCTTTAGCACCTTTGGGATTACCTGATGGTGTTTATCCTTGGGATACAAGGCAAATTGAAGTGAAAAATGGTACTGCACGCTTAAGTGATGGTACGTTGTCGGGAACTACTTTAGCATTATTGTCAGGTGTGCATAATTTAGTTAAGTGGGGTATTTGTGGAGTTGAAAGTGCGATCGCGCTTGCAACAGAAACACCACGACGCGCTATTAATTTATCCTCCCTTTCTGCTAGTCAATTTATTGCTGAAGATCACCAAAATCAATATTCTTTACTGCGTTGGCATTTAGATTCAACAACCGCAGAACTAACTTGGAAACGGTTGTTCCCTGAAATTTAAGCTCCATCGCCTATATCTATAGAAGTAGTTAAGCCGTATAGTAGTTAACCGTTGGGAACAATTACAAAATCGCAAGAATTATTTTATGAACGCAGTTGATGACAAAACCGTTGTTAAAGAATATTTTAATTCCACAGGGTTTGACCGTTGGCGACGGATATATGGCGACGGTGAGGTGAATAAAGTTCAGCTAGATATTCGCTCTGGACATCAGCAGACAGTTGATCAGGTGTTGAATTGGCTGCAAGCAGATGGAAATTTGGCTGATTTATCTATTTGTGATGCAGGTTGTGGTGTTGGTAGTTTGAGTATTCCCCTGGCTGAAGCTGGTGCGAAAGTTAATGCCAGTGATATATCTGAAAAAATGGTTGGGGAAGCTAAGGAAAGAGCGGAGGCAGCGTTAGGTAACACTAGCAATCCTACCTTCAGTGTGCAGGATTTAGAAGCTTTAACTGGTAAATACCATACGGTGATTTGCCTAGATGTGTTGATCCATTATCCTCAAGATAAGGCAGCCGAGATGATTTCTCATCTTGCTGCTATGGCAGAATCTCGCATAATTCTCAGCTTTGCACCAAAAACTTGTGCTTTAAGCATCCTCAAAAAAATTGGTAGCTTTTTCCCTGGTCCTAGTAAAGCAACTCGTGCTTATTTGCATCGTGAAGCTGATGTTGTCAAAATTTTGGAAAGTCAAGGTTTTAGTGTTCAAAGACAGGAAATGACTCGTACTCGCTTTTATTTCTCTCGCATATTAGAAGCGACTCGTAGCTAATAGGGATGTTTTGCGTTAAGGCAGGACTTACGCTGTAAGTCCTGTACTATTTTGTATGATCTCACAATCGCAGGCTAAGTTATGGGAAAGTTGACACTCTCGCCGTCAAGCTTGCGCTGTGACGGGAGATTCTTGCCTCAATGAAACCCGCTCTTTGATGCAAGCACCATTAAGTCTTACAGTCTCTCCACAAGCTTGTAATTCGGTATGTCCTACCGTATTTGACAGTATTTTCAAGCCTTCTTCCCTAATATTCCTTGCTGCATTTTCGTCACGATCATGTTGAGTTTGACAGCTTGGACAAACCCATTCACGAATACTTAAATTCAAGGAATTATTCTTAAACTTGCAGCAATTACAAAGTTTCGTACTTGGAAAAAATCTGTCAACTTGAATAAATGTTCCGCTTTCTCGTTCCAGTTTGTAGCCTATAAAATTAAGCAGCATTCCAAAACCAGCATCATGTATTGATTTTGCTAATTTAGTACGTGCTAATCCTTTAATACAAAGGTTTTCTACTACAATGACTTGGTTTTCGTCAACTAACTGTCTTGAGAGTTTATGCAAAAAATCTTGTCTCGTATTTGTTATTTTTTCATAGACTTTCGCTACTTTTTTGACCGATAAACGTCTATTATTAGACCCCTTAACTTTGCGACTTAAAGCTTTTTGTCTACGCCTTAAACGCTTGGCATACTTACGAGTTGGTTTAATGGGGTCAACTTTTTGATAAATTTCACCATCAAATACAGTAACTAAACTGTTTAATCCCAGGTCTATCCCTGATATTTTCCCTTGCTTTTTAGCAGCTAAATCATCAGTTTCAAATAAGATTGCTGCAAAATATTTATCTGTGCTATTTATCGAAACTGTTACAGATTTAATTTTACCGTTAATACTTTTTGAGATTGAAGCTTTAACAATTCCAAGTTTGGGCAGTTTTAAACCACCATTTTTGATTGAACAGCTTTCAGGGTAACGGATTGACTGATGCCTATGCTTACTTTTAAACTTGGGGAATCTTGCCCTTTTAAAAAAGAAATTCTTAAAGGCTGATTCTAAGTTTTTAAGAGTTTGTTGTAAGGTAGCAGCAGTTACTTCTGTTAACCATTCATAATCAGATAGCTTTTTAAGTTGGGTTAAGTCGAGTGCCATATCACAATAGCTCATTCCCTTACCCGTTTCTTGATACTGAGTGTTAGTTTTATTTAGGTAATAATTAAACACAAAACGGGAACAGCCAAAGCTTTTAGTCAGTGCTTCTCGCTGTCCCTTGTTTGGATAAATTTTTACCTTTAAAACATCTAACATCAGTAAAATCTCACCTGTGTTATATTTTCAATTGTACTCCACTCGTGGGACTATGACAAGAGAGAAAAGTATTAAAGTTAGACTAACTGAGGAAGAATTTGAACAGATTAATCTTTATGCTAAAACTAAGGATTTTTCTGTGTCTGAAGTTATACGTGATTATATTAAACGCTTGCCTAAAATGGATTCGCTACGCTCAATTTATTAGTTGGTCGCCATTCATCTCCCCGTTAACCTTGCAGGTGTAACGGGAGTCCTCTGGCTCCATTTTTGATAGGATAGATAAGATGTGATTCCCAAGACTAGATGAGTCAATCAGAAGTCATAACCCCGCAAACCGTTGATTTAAACAACTGCGATCGCGAAGCTATTCACCTTCCTGGTGCTATTCAGCCTCACGGTCTCCTTTTTGCTTTAAAAGAACCAGAATTAGAAATTATCCAAGTTAGTAATAATAGCTTCGATCTGATCGGCATTCATCCTGAAAATTTGCTGAAAAAATTGCTAAAAGAACTGCTCGACGATCAACAGATAAATTATATACGGCAATGCGTATCAAAAGAATTTGAAAAAGTCAACCCTCTGACTATATCTATCAAACGTGAAGAACAAGAATTAATTTTTGATGGCATCGTTCATCGCTCAGATCAAGTATTAATTCTGGAACTAGAACCTGCTGCTTATCAAAATCAAGCTGACTTTTTTAGCTTTCATCATTTAGTACAAAGCCCTCTCAACAAAATGCAGAATGCTTCAAGTCTGCATGAGCTTTGTCAAATTATTGTCAAAGAAGTGCGAAAGCTGACGGGTTTTGATCGAGTCATGCTCTATCAATTTGATAATGAAGGATATGGTACAGTTGTAGCTGAGGATAAGCTAGAAGTTTTAACTCCTTTTCTTGACTTGCACTATCCCGCTTCAGATATTCCTCTGCAAGCGAGAAAACTCTATGTTTTGAATCGACTGCGTTTAATTCCTGACTTCAAATATCAACCTGCTCAACTAATTCCTCAGAATAATCCCATTACAAACAGTCCCCTTGATTTAAGCTTTTCTATTTTAAGAAGCGTTTCTCCTTTACATATTGAATACTTGGCAAACATGGGCGTTACTGCCTCTATGTCCATTTCATTAATCAAAAACAAAAATTTTTGGGGCTTGATTGCTTGCCATCATTACTCACCTAAATATGTCGCATATTCCGTGCGTACTGCTTGTGAGTTTTTGGGGCAAATTATGTCTATAGAACTTGTTTCTAAAGAAGATTATAAAGATTTAGATTACAAAATAAAAATTAAATCACTTCAATCTAAGTTTGTTGAATCTATTACTCAAGAAGAAAATTTTGTCAATAGTTTAGTTAAATCAAAAAATAACTTGCTAGACTTAGTATCTGCTCAAGGCGTTGCTTTGTACTCCTGTGAAGAGTGGGTAGTTATCGGTAAAACACCGAATGAATCTGAATTAAATGAATTAATGCAATGGGTAGAAACTCAATTTCAACATGATGTTTTTTATACAGATTCCTTGCCTAAGCTTTATCCAGTAGCAGAAAATTTCAAAGACGTAGCCAGTGGAATAATAGCTCTTTGTATTTCTCAAATTCCTAAAAATTATATTTTGTGGTTTCGTCCTGAAGTAATTCAAACTGTAAAATGGGGAGGCAATCCTAATAAGCCAGTTGAGGTAGCACAGGATGGTAGTTTCCGTCTTTCACCCCGCAAATCTTTTGAATTATGGCAACAAACTGTGCAATTAAAGTCTTTACCTTGGAAAAAATGTGAGCTAGATATAGCTTTAGAACTTAAAAGTGCGATTATCGGAATTGTGTTGCGTAAGACTGAGGAAATAGCAAAAATTAATATTGAGTTAGAACGTAGTAACAACGAATTGGATGCTTTTGCTTATATTGCTTCTCATGATTTGAAAGAACCACTGCGAGGAATTCATAACTACTCCAGCTTTTTAATTGAAGATTATGGTGATGTACTTACTGAAGATGGAGTATCAAAACTGCAAACTTTAGTCCGTCTCACTCAACGGATGGAAGATTTGATTAATTCTTTACTACATTTTTCCCGTTTGGGCAGAATGGAGTTGTCGGTTGAGCAAACTGATCTCAACGAAGTATTGAAGCAAGTTATTGAAGTAATTAGCTTAAATTTGAAAGATACCAAATTAGAGATCCGTATTCCCCAACCTTTGCCTGTAATTCACTGTGACAAGATTCAGGTGAGTGAAGTATTTAGTAATTTGATTACGAATGCAATCAAATATAACGACAAAGAAAATAAATGGGTGGAAATTGGATATTTAGATAGCTTGTACCCAGATACTACCAAAGTATTAACACCTTTAACTGAGCCACTACTAGGAGGTGTTTTCTATGTCCGAGATAACGGCATTGGTATTAGAGAAAAACACCTTGATACTGTTTTTCGCATTTTCAAACGTTTGCACGCGGGTAATAAGTACGGTGGTGGAACAGGTGCTGGTTTAACTATTGCTAGAAAAATTGTTGAACGCCATAATGGTAGCCTTTGGGTGGAATCTACTTATGGTGAAGGCAGCACATTTTATTTCACATTGCAAGGTTGAGGTGAAGGTGATGGCAGACAATTCTAATTCATGCTTGTTGGTGGTTGAAGACAGTGATGAAGATTTTGAAGCTTTTGGACGAACAATGCGAAGGTCGTCTATTGCTAACGCGATTTATCGTTGTACGGATGGGGAAGATGCTTTAGATTTTCTCTATCATAGTGGAGAGTATGCTGAAGAAACAAAAGCACCACGTCCAGCACTGATTTTGCTAGATCTCAATTTACCAGGAACTGATGGGCGAGAGGTGCTTAAGCAAATTAAGCAGGATGAGAAACTAAAAATGATTCCGGTTGTAGTATTCACTACTTCTTCTAATCCCAAGGATATAGAAGTTTGTTATCAGTACGGAGTTAATGGTTATATTCTCAAACCGATCAATCTTGAGAAATTGACTAAAACTATCCAGCTTTTAATGAGTTATTGGTTTGAAGCGATCATTCTTCCTGATACGGTGACGCAGGTATGAGAGAGAACAAACAAACGATTTTAATTATTGATGATTGTCTAGAAGATCGGGAAACTTATCGTCGTTATTTGCTTCAAGACTCTAAATACAGCTATAAGATTGTGGAGGAAGAGTATGGAGAGAATGGGCTGGAGTTGTGCAGCTTAATCAAGCCAGATGTAATTTTGCTGGATTTCCTGCTACCAGATATTGATGGACTGGAGTTTTTAAATGAGTTAAAGGCTAAGGGAGATTCTAGTGATGTTCCTGTGGTGATGTTAACAGGTCAGGGGAATGAAGCGATCGCAGTGCAAGTTATGAAAAGCGGTGCTTCTGATTATTTGGTTAAAGGAGAAATGACTCCAGAAAGTCTGCGCTTGGCAATTCATAATGTTGTCGAACAGACTCGTTTGCGAAAGCAGCTTGCATACAGCGAACATCGCTTTCAAACTTCAGTTGAGAATCTGCTAGATTGTTTTGGCATATATACCAGCGTTCGTGATTCCTCTGGCAAAATTATTGATTTTTTAGTTGAATATGTTAACGCTGCGGCTTGTGCTATTCACGGCATGACCAAAGAAGGACAGGTTGGGAAAAACCTATTAGAATTACTACCTTATCATCATCAGTTATTTGATCAGTATTGCCAAGTTGTAGAAACGGGTAAATCTCTAGTTACAGAAATTTCGGTTGATGCAGATTTTTTTAACCAGAAATATTTGCCGAGAAGTTTAGAGATTCAGGCTACGAAACTCAATGATGGTTTTGTTGCTTCCTGGCGCGATATTACGGATCGCAAAATTGCTGAGTCAGAAATTAGCAAGTCATTAGCCAAGGAAAAAGAACTTAATGAACTCAAGTCTCGCTTTATTTCTATTGCTTCCCATGAGTTGCGTAATCCACTAACTACAATTATGTCTGCTAGTGAATTGTTAGAATATTACAGCCAAGACTCCCATAACGATCAAAAAACTTCTTATATACATCTGATTCGATCTAGCGTAAATCAGATGACTGAGTTATTAGATGATGTTTTAATGCTGGCTAAATCTGAAGCAGGAAAGCTACTTTGTACTCCACAATCCTTTGATTTATTCAATTTTTGCCAAGAGCTAATTGAGGAAATGCAATTTAATGCTAGTAATCACCACACTATTAATTTTATCAATGACTCTGCGGAATTAGGCGGCTTAATAGGTAGTTTTATCGTCTATATGGACGACAAGTTGCTGCGACACATTTTCATCAATTTAATTTCTAATGGGATTAAGTATTCCCCTCAAGGCAGTGTAGTTGACTTGCACTTAAAAATTGAGGATGAATTTGTTGTTTTTCAGGTTAAAGACTCTGGAATTGGCATTCCTCCTGAAGATATAATTAAATTATTTGAGTCTTTTCATCGAGCTAGAAATGTTGGTAATATTCCTGGTACAGGGTTAGGGTTAGTGATAGTGAAAAACTATGTAGAGCTTCACGGTGGCACAATTGATGTTGAGAGTGAAGTAGGGAAGGGGACAAAATTTCTAGTTAAGTTACCATTAAGGTAAAAAGCACAAATCGTATATGGATATAACTAGAATTTTTTTAGCGATCGCATCAATTTTAGCAGGTTTGTCTGTGGCTGCTGGTGCGTTCGCATCTCACGCTTTAAGAGAAAAACTTACGGAGCGATCGCTCTTAATTTTTGAAACTGCCGCTCGTTATCAAATGTATCATGCTCTAGCATTATTAATAGTGGCGTTACTGTTAACTCATTATCAAACAACTCCTGCGAGTGTTATTGCTTCTGGTGTAGCTTTTATTGTAGGAATTGTACTTTTTTCAGGTAGTCTTTACGCGCTCAGTTTTACTGGTGTTAAATGGCTGGGAGCTATTACACCTTTGGGGGGAGTGGCATTTTTAGTGGGATGGGGTTGTTTAGCGGTTGCTGCTGTTTCAAATTTTAAATTTTGAATGTATATCTAATTAAATGCAGTTGCTGTAGGGGCGGGTTGCCCAGGATCTCGTCGATAATTTTAGGATATATAAACCCGCCCTGACAAATATACGGGGGTGAGCAATATAATTTTAATGGTTTTTTTATCGCGATTTGGGCGGGTTTATTTGAGATTAGGCAGAGAATTTAGGGTGTCTGTCAACCCGCCCCTACAAAATGTGGGCTTGATTTTTGAAGAGGATCTAATCGTTAATAACTCATATATGGTTGATGTAGGGGCGGGTTGACAGATATCTTTTGCTACAAGCAATTATTTAAGATGAACCAGCCCTAACAAGTCATTATTGCCAACATAATATGAAATATAATCCATATAAACATCATCGCCGTTCAATTCGCTTGCAAGGATATGACTATACGCAAGCAGGGTTATATTTTATTACTATTTGTATTTGGCAGCGTGAATGTTTACTCGGTCATGTAGTAAATTCCACTGTAGAGTTAAGTCATTATGGTCAAGTAGTGCTATATAATTGGAAGATTATAGCTAAAAAGTTTAGGAATGTCGAGTTAGGCGAGTTTGTAATTATGCCTAATCATATACATGGAGTTATCAAATTAATTGAATCAGGTAATCAGCCATTATCTGAAGTTATTAGGAGTTTTAAAACATCTTCTACTCGCAGGATTAATCAACTAAGAGAATCAATAGGTGTTCCGGTTTGGCAGCGTAATTATTATGAACATATTATCCGTAATGAAGAATCTTTTAATAGAATTTGTGAATATATAATTAATAATCCTTTGTCTTGGGAGCAGGATCAATTACATCCAAATAATCCATCTAAATGGTAAATGTTTCTGTAGGGGCGGGTTGCCCAGGATCTTGTTTATAATTACAGTATATATAAACCCGCCCTGACAAATATATGGGGATGAGCAATATGATTGTCATGGTGTTTTTTTCACGAGATTGGGGCGGGTTTATTTGAATTTATGCGTATAATTTAGGGTATCTGTCAACCCACCCCTACTTTTGATTAATCATCGGCATTTTTCCTGCGAGTTTTGCTACTGCTGTAATTAATGCGTTTGTATCAACTGGTTTGGATAAGTGCATTTGAAAACCCGATGAAATTGCCTGTTTATTATCTTCTTTTGTGACATAAGCTGTTAATGCGATCGCCGGAATTTCCCTCGCCTGTTGACTCTCAAGTTCTCTTACCTTTTTAACTAAACTATAGCCGTCTTCGTTAGGCATTCCAATATCGCTAATTAATATATCTGGTTGTAATGATTTAATTAATTCAATTGCTTGCGAAGCTGATGCTGCGGTGGTGACTTTGGCTCCATATTCTGCAAATACTACAGTTAGTAAGTTGAGTGCATCTGGTTCATCATCAACTACAAGTATATGCAATTCATTAAGTTTTATGGAAATATTTGAATTTAATTCATTGTCGCTTTTGGCACTAATTGCTTTACCATTATTTTCTTCTATTTTATTAGAAAGAAGAGACAATGTTACCGTAAATGTTGATCCTTTATTTTCACCTTCACTTTCAGCTTTAATACTACCACCGTGTAGTTCAACAATGTGACGTACTATTGCCAACCCTAGCCCAAGCCCGCCTTGCGATCTTGTACTGGTACTATCTGCTTGACGAAAACGCTCAAAGATATGAGGTAAAAATTCTTTACTAATACCAATTCCATTATCCGTAATTTGTATTTGTACAAAATTTCTTTCAAGTAATTTTAGTGTGATCTGGACTTTCCCTCCTTGTGGGCTGAATTTGATCGCATTAGTTAATAAATTCCAGCAAATTTGCTGCAAGCGGGCAAAATCACCTCGTACTAAAACTGATGAATTTGCTGGAATATCATTATATATTGCTTCTAATTTAATCGCCTTAGTTTCAGCATTAGGACGTACTGCATCTACTGCTGCATCAATAACTGCTACTAGATTTGTTGGGTGTAGATGTATCTGCAATTTGCCTTGAATAATGCGCGAAACATCTAAAATATCTTCGATTAATTGCGCCTGTAATTTAGCGTTACGTTCTATAGTTTGCAACGCTTGATTAGTAGCTTTTTGATCGTAGTTTCTAGTAAGTAATAATCGTACCCATCCTAACATTGAGTTAAGAGGGGTACGGAGTTCGTGAGAAAGTACTGCTAAAAATTCATCTTTCATGCGGTTAGCAGCTTCCGCTTGTTGCCGTGCTGCCTGTTCACGAGCAAATTGAGCGCGTGTTTCTTCCGCTTGTTTGCGTTCACTAATATCTCGAAATATACACCTAATTGCTATAGGTTTATTTTCTTCAAATCGACAGTTTAAATTTCCTTCTACTTCAAGTTCTTTACCGTCTTTTGTAATAAATTTTGTATCAATTATACAATTTTCTTTATTTAGTTGAATGGCTTTGATTACAAATTCTAGATTGGAACGATGAGCGGGGTGAATAATATCAAAATAAGTGAGGTTGCTAATTTCTTCTAAAGAATAACCTAGTGTTTGTTGCCAAGTGCGATTGACGTAGGTAAAACGTCCATCTAGCGAGAGGATTTGAATTAAATCGTTGGCGTTATCTAAAAAATCTTGTAATGTTTGTTTACTTTCATTGAGTTCTGCATTAACTGATTCAAGCTGTGCTGCTTGTCGTTTTATTTCTGCGGTTTTTTTAAATAAATCTACAAATACTGTAACTTTGGAAATTAAGATTTCAGGATCGAGCGGTTTAAGTAAATAATCAACTGCGCCTAATGAATAGCCTTTATATATAAAATTATCATTGCTGTGAAAGGCGGTAAGAAAGATGATTGGGGTATGTTGCGATCGCATTCTTTGCCGAATCATGGTGGCGGTTTCAAATCCGTCTAACCCTGGCATCTGTACATCAAGTAAAACTACGGCGAAGTCTTGATGCAGTATGCAGCGTAAAGCTTCTTCTCCAGAAGATGCTCTGACTAGATTTTGATTTAAGCCACTTAGAATTGCTTCTAGTGTCAGCAAGTTTTCTGGGTAGTCGTCAACCAGAAGAATATTAACTTTTGGTTCGATTTGCATTTTCTCGCCTCAGATTTCTTGCATCAGCCAGATTTTAGATAATTAACCACAGATGAACACAGATGAACACAGATGAAAGACAAATTTTATTGACTTATGCAATAAGTCTATGGAACAGAGTTAGGGAAGGATGAGGCATATAACTTTTGGCTTACTTCTATCTTTATTACTTCATCCTAAGTAGTTATTACTTCTAACTAACGGTATACCCACACGCGCAACATTGAAATTAGTTGTTCGGTATCTACGGGTTTGGTGATGTAGTCGGATGCACCTGCTTCGATACACTTCTCGCGATCGCCTTTCATTGCTTTGGCTGTAAGTGCAATGATGGGTAAGCTACGAAGTTGTTCGTTCTGGCGGATAGCACGCATTGTTTCGTAACCATCCATTTCTGGCATCATCACATCCATTAAAACAATATCAATATCGGGTGTATTTTGTAATACCGCAATACCGTCTTTACCGTTTTCTGCATAAAGAATGTTCATCTGATAGCGTTCTAGCATACTGGTAAGGGCGAAGATATTGCGGATATCGTCATCAACGATGAGAACTTTTTTACCAATGAGGATGTGATTGGTTTGATGCAGTTGTTCTAGCATCTGCCGTTTTGCCTCTGGCAAGTTGCCTTGGACTCGATGCAAAAATAAGGCGGTTTCGTCGAGTAAGCGTTCTGGCGATCGCACATCCTTAATAATAATTGTCTCTGCCATCCGCTTCAGTTCGATTTCTTCTGCCCTTGTTAACTCTTGTCCGGTATAGATGATCACTGGTAGGTTTTGCAGATGGCTTTCTTGCTTAATTTGCCGTAGCAATTCCAACCCTGTCATGTCAGGTAAGCCTAAATCTAAGACTAAACAATCATATTTGTCTGTTTTCAGGGCTTCTAGGGCAGCAGCACCTGTGGCAACGGCTGTGGTGACGACATCAGTATTGCCAATTAGTTCTACTATGCTGTGGCGCTGATTTTCGTTATCTTCCACAACCAGTAATTGTTTTACTTGCCGTTTGACAAATTCGTTAATTTGTGCAAAAGCATTTTTAATCGCATCACTAGATACAGGTTTTTGTAAATAAGCGATCGCACCTAGTCGCCGTGCGCGTACTTGTTCTTCTTCCACCGAGACGACATGGACAGGGATGTGGCGGGTTTCTGGGTCATGTTTCAAGCGATCCAGCACTGTCCAACCATCCATTTCGGGTAAGCGGATATCCAGCATAATCGCATTAGGTTTGAATTCTCGCGCCATTGTTAAACCGGAAATGGGATTGAGTGCTACCAAAGCCTTAAATCCTTGTTCCCGTGACATATTTAATAAAATGCGGGCAAAATTGATGTCATCTTCAATAATTAGAATTAAGCGATCGCCTGCTTCAATATTACCGCGATCGTCACTCAATGCCGATATCGTCGAACCCGCTAAGGAAGTAACTACCGCAGGTGGAGTAGAAGTCACAGAAGTTACAGGTTCAATAGGTTTAACACTTTCATCAGGTAATGTCACTGTTACCCCTGGATGTTCAACCACTGATTTATTTAACTGTTCTGTTCCTCCTTGATAAGTTTGTGGTAAGAACAATGTAAATGTACTGCCTTGACCTGGAGTACTAATCAGGCAAATTTCTCCGCCTAAAAGTTGAGCAATTTCTCTACTAATAGATAAACCTAAACCTGTTCCGCCATATTTACGGCTAGTGGTTCCATCTGCTTGTTGAAATGCCTCAAAAATAATCTTTTGCTTGTCAGCAGGAATACCTATTCCTGTATCCGTTACGCCAAATGCAATCACAGTTTCAGCATGATTTAAAGTGTCTTTGTCACTACTCCATCCATAAGTAGCTGAAAATACTTTTAATGTTACTTGACCCCGTTCTGTAAATTTGAAAGCATTAGACAGCAAATTCTTTAAAACTTGTTGCAAGCGTTTCGAGTCGGTATAAATCCCACGAGGTAGTAATGGGTCAAATTGCATTATAAAAGACACCCCTTTATCTTGGGATATTTGGGTAAAGGTGCGCTCGATATAAATATGTAAATCACTAAATAACATCTGTTCAATTTGAACAGACATTGTGCCAGACTCTATTTTTGCCAAGTCTAAAATATCATTAATTAATCCTAGTAAATCCGCACCAGCAGAATGAATTGTCTGGGCATACTCTACTTGTTTTGGCGTTAAGCTTTTATCAGGATTATCAGATAGCAATCTTGCCAGAATCAACATACTATTAAGTGGTGTCCGCAACTCGTGGGACATATTAGCAAGGAACTCTGATTTATATTTAGAACTAAGAGCAAGTTGTTTTGCTTGTGCTTCTAAATCTTGTCTCGCGTGTTCAATTTCGCGGTTTTTACGTTCAACTTCTCTATTCTGTAAAGATAATAACCGCGATCTTTCTTCCAGTTCTTCGTTACTTTGTTGTAGTTGTTCTTGCTGATTTTTAAGTAATTCTTCCGAAGCTTTCAAAGATTTAGCTTGTTGTTCTAATCGTTTGTTAGTTTCCGTGAGTTCTTTCTGTTGTGCTTGTAATTCTTCGGCTAGAGATTGGGATTGTTTGAGTAATTCCTCAGTCCGCATACTAGCAGCAATAGTATTAAGTACGATCGCAATACTTTCTGTAAGTTGATCTAAGAAAGTTAAGTGAATCTCACTAAAGCGACGGAAGGAAGCTAACTCAATTACTGCTGTCACCATGCCTTCAAAGAGTACAGGTAAAACTACCACATTTAAAGGTGTAGATTCTCCTAAACCTGAACTAATTTTAATATAGTCGCCTGGAACTTCTGTAAGTAAGATTCTTTCTTTTTCCAGGGCGCATTGTCCGACTATTCCTTCACCTACTCGGAAACGGTTTCCTAAATGCTTGCGTTCGCGGTAAGCATAAGTACTGAGTAGCTTGAGATAAGTTTGGCGATCGCTATTATCCATTAAGAAGAATACACCGTGTTGGGCATTAACTAATGGCGCTAATTCTGACAAGATTAATTTAGAAACAGTTTCTAAATCTCTTTGTCCTTGTAGCATTCTGGTAAACTTCGCCAAGTTAGTTTTTAACCAGTCTTGTTCGGTATTTTTCTGCGTTGTTTCGCGCAGATTGGCGATCATTTGGTTAATATTATCTTTCAGGATGGCAACTTCGCCTTGTGCTTCAACGGAAATAGAACGAGTTAAGTCACCTTTTGTTACTGCAATTGCTACTTCTGCGATCGCACGTACCTGTGTAGTAAGATTAGCTGCAAGTTCGTTAACGTTATCTGTTAAATCTCTCCAAGTTCCCGACGCGCCTGGTACTTTCGCCTGACCTCCCAGTTTACCTTCAATTCCTACTTCTCGCGCAACTGTAGTTACCTGATCTGCAAATGTTGCCAGCGTATCAATCATCTCATTGATTGTATCTGCCAAGGTTTCAATTTCTCCCTTAGCATCTAGCATTAACTTCCGCTTCAAGTCACCATTAGCAACGGCGGTTACAACCCGCGCAATTCCTCGTACTTGTGCAGTCAAGTTACCCGCCATCGAGTTAACATTATCGGTTAAATCTTTCCAAGTACCCGCAACCCCAGTTACTTGTGCTTGACCACCTAGTTTACCTTCAGTACCTACTTCCCTTGCAACCCGTGTTACTTCCGATGCAAAGGAACTAAGTTGATCCACCATTGTATTAATGGTATTTTTCAGATCTAAGATTTCCCCTTTAACGTCTACAGTAATCTTCTTAGATAAATCACCATTCGCAACCGCCTTCGTTACTTCCGCAATATTCCGTACTTGTGCAGTTAAGTTACCCGCCATCGAGTTAACATTATCCGTCAAATCTTTCCAAGTTCCTGCAACGCCTCGGACATACGCTTGCACACCTAACTTACCTTCAGTACCTACTTCCCTCGCAACTCTTGTTACTTCTGATGCAAATGAGTTAAGTTGATCTACCATTGTATTAATGGTGTTCTTTAGTTCTAAGATTTCTCCTTTAACATCTACAGTAATTTTCTTAGATAAGTCGCCATTAGCAACCGCAGTTGTTACTTCTGCAATATTCCGTACTTGCGCTGTCAGAGAACCCGCCATGAAGTTTACACTGTCGGTTAAATCTTTCCAAGTTCCTGCAACGCCTTTTACTTCTGCTTGTACGCCTAACTTACCTTCCGTACCTACTTCCCTTGCAACCCTGGTTACTTCCGATGCAAAGGAGTTAAGTTGATCCACCATTGTATTAACGGTATTCTTTAACTCTAAAATTTCCCCTTTAACATCTACAGTAATTTTCTTAGATAAGTCGCCATTTGCTACCGCCGTTGTCACTGCTGCAATATTTCTTACTTGTGCAGTCAGAGAACCAGCCATAAAGTTTACACTATCGGTTAAGTCTTTCCATGTTCCCGCCACACCGCGCACATCTGCTTGTACGCCTAACTTCCCTTCACTTCCTACTTCTCTTGCAACCCGTGTTACTTCTGATGCAAATGAACTGAGTTGATCCACCATTGTATTAATAGTGTTCTTCAGTTCTAAGATTTCCCCTTTTACCTGTACTGTAATTTTCTTAGATAAATCACCATTTGCGATCGCAGTTGCAACCTCTGCAATATTTCGTACCTGTCCCGTCAAATTACCCGCCATCGAGTTTACACTGTCGGTTAAGTCTTTCCATGTACCCGCAACCCCTGGTACATCCGCTTGCACACCTAACTTTCCTTCAGTACCTACTTCCCTTGCAACCCTTGTTACTTCCGATGCAAAGGAACTAAGTTGATCCACCATTGTATTAATAGTGTTCTTTAACTCTAAAATTTCCCCTTTAACATCAACAGTAATTTTCTTAGATAAATCACCATTAGCAACCGCCGTCGTTACTTCCGCAATATTTCTTACTTGCGCCGTCAACGAACCCGCCATAAAATTAACACTATCGGTTAAGTCTTTCCACGTACCTGCAACACCTTTTACTTCTGCTTGTACGCCTAACTTACCTTCAGTACCTACTTCCCTCGCAACCCTGGTTACTTCTGATGCAAAAGAGTTAAGTTGATCCACCATTGTATTAACGGTGTTTTTTAATTCTAAAATTTCGCCTCTAACATCTACAGTAATTTTCTTAGATAAATCACCATTAGCAACCGCCGTCGTTACTTCCGCAATATTTCTTACTTGCGCTGTCAGCGAACCCGCCATGAAGTTAACACTATCGGTTAAGTCTTTCCAAGTACCCGCAACACCTTTTACTTCTGCTTGTACGCCTAACTTCCCTTCACTACCTACTTCACGCGCAACCCGTGTTACTTCCGATGCAAAAGAACTAAGCTGATCCACCATTATATTAATAGTGTTCTTGAGTTCTAAAATTTCGCCTTTAACATCTACAGTAATTTTCTTAGATAAATCACCATTAGCAACCGCCGTCGTCACTTCGGCAATATTTCTTACTTGCGCCGTTAAATTCCCCGCCATTGAATTAACACTATCAGTTAAGTCTTTCCACGTACCCGCAACGCCTCTAACTTCTGCTTGTACTCCTAACTTCCCTTCACTACCTACTTCACGCGCTACCCTGGTTACTTCCGATGCAAAGGAATTAAGCTGATCCACCATTATATTAATAGTGTTTTTCAGTTCTAAAATTTCTCCTTTTACATCTACAGTAATTTTCTTAGATAAATCACCATTAGCAACCGCCGTCGTCACTTCTGCAATGTTTCTTACTTGCGCCGTTAGTGAACCCGCCATGAAGTTTACACTATCAGTTAAGTCTTTCCACGTACCTGCAACGCCTCGGACTTCTGCTTGTACTCCTAATTTCCCTTCACTACCTACTTCTCTTGCAACCCTTGTTACTTCCGATGCAAATGAGTTAAGTTGATCTACCATCGTATTGACGGTATTTTTCAGTTCTAAAATTTCGCCTTTAACATCAACTGTAATTTTCTTAGATAAATCACCATTAGCTACCGCCGTCGTTACTTCTGCAATATTTCTTACTTGCGCGGTTAAGTTTCCCGCCATTGAATTAACACTATCAGTTAAATCTTTCCAAGTACCCGCAACGCCTTTAACTTCTGCTTGTACGCCTAACTTCCCTTCAGTACCTACTTCACGCGCTACCCTGGTTACTTCTGAGGCGAAGGAACTAAGTTGATCTACCATTGTATTAACTACATGGGCAGTTTGCAAAAATTCCCCTTGCAATTGTCTGCCATCTATTTCTAATGCTATTGTTTGGGATAAGTCGCCATTAGCTACCGCCCGAATTACCCGCGCAGTTTCGGCAGTTGGCTGTACTAAGTCTGATATTAATGTATTAATTGAATTAACGCTATCTTGCCACGAGCCGCCCGCGCTGCCAAGTGATGCTCGTTCTGTAATTTTACCTTCTTTGCCAACAACTGTACTGATGCGGTCTAATTCATTCGCCATTCTTTCGTTCATCTCAATAATATCATTGAGAGTGTCGGCGATTTTTCCTGCCATGCCTGTTTGATCGATGGGCATTCGTACTGAAAAGTCTCCTTTTTTAACAGCAGTTAAGGTTCTAAGTAGCTGTTTGAGATCTAGTTCATCAGTATCTTGGGTTGCTTGTGCTGTCGGCATGGCTCTATACAATTAGTCCGGTATTTCTGATTGTAAGCTTGGGTTTGTTCTTTTTCTGATAGAATTATTGTCATCTGTCTGTGGGGGGAATATATTGGTTTTTTAACGCAAAGGGACGCAAAGGTTAGCGCAAAGGGCGCAAAGGTAGCTTATGAGTAATTATTCACAAGCTTTGGATGTATAAGTGGCGATCGCTTGTAATTTTAAGTGTTTAAAGGTTTTTTTATTAGACTTTGTAGCATTAGCCAAATTTTGGATAATTAACCACAGATAAACACAGATGCACACAGATGAGAGAACGGATTTTTGAAAAAGTATATGGCTAAATCTGATTCAATAAATTAGTAGTTATCAGTATGAATAAATTTATCATTGTGGCATCATAAATTTATCGGAATAATCCGAAACTAACTCAATTTTAATTCTTTGCTTAATTACATGAGAGTATTCAAATTTTGGCGCTGGGTTTGTATTCTTTTCCGCTTTTGCTCACGAATTTGTTGATCCAGCAATGCCTCAACTTCTTCTAATTGCAATCCGAATTCTTGCAAGTCTAAACGAGCTTTCCGAAGGTTAGCGGAAAGACGTTTTCTCGTTTCTTCATCAGGAATACGTGGTTGTTCAGTCATGGTAAGTTCCACTCCATCTTAATTTCTTGAATACTACGCTCTATAGCTGGAATTCTAAGTTGATTTTGCCTAATGGCTTGATCTAGTAATCTCAGCATATCATTGGAAGCAATAGGTTGAGCTTCTGCAATTCTGAGCCTAATATTTGATAGTTGTATATATTTAGACGCTGCCTCTTGATTAAGGTTCTTTAAGTCGTCTAAATTAGGAATGGTAGCATCTGTTTCGCCAAAACGCTCAAATAAGATATATTCTGCTTCAGTAGCATCTTCTACAAGCTGTGATAGATGCCTTAGCAAAGTCCAGATTGTTTCTAAGGTTTCACTAGGTAATTTTGCCATAGAGCCATTTATGGAGTTCGCGCTTCAATTTTCTCATGTTTTTAAGTTGGGCGCGATCGCACAGCGTGTTGCGAAGCAACGTATCGCACCTTGCTATGCTACAAGTCTATTAAGCTCAGATAAATATTCCTAAGCGTTCTAAACTACATAACAGTTCCATTGCATTTTTGTATGATTTTTTCTGGGTTACGCCAATTGACTTCTGTTAATCATCGCCATTCATTGCGACGTATTGTGTCCGGTTGGGTTCTGACATTAATCGCAACATTAAGCTGCGTGTTGTTTCTAGGAATGCCGTCAGCACTAGCTGGTATTAACGACGATAATTTTGATGGCAATATTTATGCCCTCTATGGTGGTAATGGTTCCCTAGTACCAGCAAAAGATACAATAGTAAGTGCTTTACAACGAAGTAAACCCGCGTTGTTAGTTTTCTTTCTTGATGACAGCAGGGATTCTAAGCAATTTGCAACGGTTGTCTCCACTTTGCAAGCTTATTATGGTCGGGCAGCAAGTTTTATACCTGTGAATGTGGATGCTATTCCAATTAAATCTACCTACACACCCCAAGAACCTGGATATTATTACCAGGGTGTTGTACCACAAACAGTGTTACTCGATCAAAATGGTAAAGTTGTCCTGAATGAAAAGGGCAGAATACCTTTTGAGAAGGTAGACGATGTTTTCCGCGAAGTATTTAATTTAGTGCCAAACACTGAGTCAAAGCAGTTAAAGCAAAAAGCCTTTAATGAGTTTAATACAGAGTTAGCACGTTAATCTTGAGGGCAGGACATCAACCTGCCCTTTTTGATTTTTGGTAAGATCCCCCTAAATCCCCCTTAAAAAGGGGGACTTTGACTGTAATTCCCCCCCTTGTTAAGGGGGATAGGGGGGATCAAAGAGTTTGAAAACACGCCCTAGCTTCTACAATATTAAGACGTTAGACTGTCTATTAAGTCAAACCCGATGGTGTTCTCATGCCAAAGGTATACAGCACAGAGGAACTGATCAAAATATTGGCTGATGAACGTCAAGCTTGTCTCAATGGCAAGCGCATGACTATTGCTGCTACTGCTTCTGGCAACCCTTTAATTGACAAGTTCATTAAATCGGATGGGGTGCAAAAGTTTACAGCTTATCAAGATTTTAAAGCGGCTGTGCATCGCTATCAAAGGGAAAACCAAGTCTCAGGTATTGTCTGGCGACATCTCACTGTTAAAGATCATACGCTTTCTTATCCCCAAGTACACGATCAGTTAATTGCTTTACTAAGTGATGTAGAAATCCTTAAGGCAGCTAAGGCAGAAGTATTGAGTTTTTGGGATGAAGTAACGACGGGGATGGATTTATACTTGAGTGTTAATAATGAGAAAGAGCATCGCATAATTGAAGTTAGTGATGTTGATGCGATCGCACAACGCACACAATGGGCTAATCTCTGGAAAGTAGAAAACTCAGATTTCCTAGAAATTATTTTGCAATTAGGATGGGGAAATCCAGAAGAAGCTGCTTACAAACGCGGCTGGCCCATGTCTGGTAGCGAGTATATTCATGCGGTAAATCCTGGCAAAAGACCCATTTGTTAATATATAGCAGTCAGCTATCAGCTTTAGTTACTTAACACTTAGAGCCTATCTTTCCCGATAGATAATCACTCTTAAATATCTGCGTTTATCTGCGTTTATCTGCGGTTAAATACTCTTGAAAGTACTTTTAGGATAGGCTCTTAATGGTAGTGATGTTGCAGGGTTGGAATTGATAGCTTGCTCCACAATATCAGCAGCGCGTTTTACTCCTCCTGATTGCGCGATCGCATTCTTGATTTTCAAAGCATTCTTGGAGTAAGATTCCTCTGTTAGTACCTTCTTGATCGCTCGTCGTAATCGTGGAATAGTTAATTTTTTTAAAGGTATTACTTCCCCAGTTTTTGTCCACCGAATACGCGCACCCGTTCCTGGCTGTTCAAAAGTAATCGGAATCGCAACTAAAGGTACTCCATAACTCAAAGAATCAAGTACTGTATTAAGTCCCCCGTGAGTAATTGTTAAACTAGCTTTAGATAAAACTTCCAGTTGTGGCGCATACTCAACAACCAGTGGAGAACCAGGCAGCTTTTGCACTGCTTCTGCACTCATTCCACCTCCATGAGTAATCACCAATTGCACATCTAAATCGGCACAAGCGGCTGCAATTTTATGAAAAATATCATCTTTTGTATTCTGTATACTTCCCAAAGAAGCATAGATTAAAGGTTGTCCTGTTAACCTTTCAAAAGGAAACGAAACCGCACGCGGGGAAGCATTGCGAAATGGCGCTATGTAGTGGAAATGAGCGGGTAAATTTGGGCAGGGAAAATCAAAAGCAGCAGGCTGTTGACTAATATGGGCAAGTTTAGAGTAAGAAGCATATATTTCAGGGTAATCCGATAAATTCCACTTACGGCGATACTGATTAATAACTTGCAAAATTGATTCACAACTGCGGTCTAATATGTAATAAAAAGCTTGATTGCCTAGACGCGCCCACCAAGTCTTTTTGTAACTCCAACCAGTAAAGAAGGGAGGAACGTCTACTCTTCGGTGAATTACTTGACCAGATGATACACAAATAAAAGGGATTTTGAGAAATTCCGCGACCGTTTCGCCTACAGGTTCAAGTTGATCTACTAATAGTGCTTCAATCCCTAAAAATTTAATTGCATTAGGTGCATCTTTACAGATTATTTCTGTTATCAGTTTGCAAAAGTTGACAGAATAATTTAAGGCTTCTATTCCACTTAATTGAGTTAGCTGTTGGAGTGTTTTAGCCAGTTCGCCCCTTTTATAAATAGACATTCCAAGGGGATAAAAGTCTAGACCTTCGGAACGTACTTTAGATTCTACATCAGGAATTTGTAGAAAGGTGATTTTATGACCGCGCGATCGCAGTTCTCTCCCTAATGCGGCTAACGGATTTATATGACCAGAATAAGGCGGGCAAATTATACCAAAGTGTGTCATAATTTCTAACAGGTATTTTAAAAATGATTTGATTTTAATTCAGTGCTATAACTGCAAACGCTTAATTATAATATTTTTTCTTAAAATTAGTTTAATATTAAATAATCCGTTTTATCCAGAATGCTTAATTTTTTATCAATATAATTTAATAAATAACTGCTGTTGATTCATTTAGACTTCTAACCCAAGAAAGGTTTTTATTTTAACTTGATATGTATCTATAAATACATACTCACATTGAATCTGAGATCAGATCAGGCATGACTTTGCTATACTGAATAGCCGCAACTGTGCTATTCAGTAACAAAGGTTGATTATAGTTATTGCAATTGACACAACAACAAGCCAAACCATTGATTAGCATCAGTCCATGCTTTCAAAGGTTTTAAACCTCGTGTCTGTAGTTCCTGCTGTATAGTCTTGAGATTAAATTTGCGAGATATTTCAGTTAAAATTGTTTCACCATCTTCAAAAGCAATCGTTAAATTTAATGCTTGTAACTGCACAGTTTGTGCTTTTAAACTCCGTAAGTGCATCTCAACTTGATGCTGAGACTCATTATAAAAAGCTTGATGTTCAAATTGGTTGCTGTCAAAATTCCCCTGAAAGCGTTGATTAAGGTGTTGCAGCATATTGAGATTAAATGCAGCAGTTACTCCCTGGCTATCGTTATATGCAGCTTCTAATATATGTTTTGGTTTTTGCAGATCAATTCCTAGTAAAAAGTATTCTCCTGGTTCCATAGCAGCAGTAATTTTTGATAAGAAATCATCGCATTCTTCAGGTTGTAGATTACCTAAAGTGCTACCGATAAAGCAAATCATTCTGCTAGGTAATTGTGTCGGAGTGAGGCGCTGTAATGCTAGTTCGTAAGTGCTGACTAAACCGTGAACTTGTAGCGATGGATATTTAACCAGTAAATCTTTGGCACTGCTTTCTAAAATTCCACCACTGACATCAACTGGTATATAATACAATGGGTATCCCAATTGATTATAAGCATCTAGTAAGATGCGAGTTTTAGTAGAACTACCACTTCCTAATTCTACCAGTTCACAATGCCCCGTTAAATTAGCAATTTCGTGAGCATATTGTTGTAAAATTGCTGTTTCTGTACGGGTTAAGTAATATTCTGGTAATTCACAAATTTGCTCAAATAATAAAGAACCTTGATCGTCATAGAAATATTTTGCTGGTATAGTTTTAGGGGTTTGATTTAGTCCTTGAATTACATCGTTACCAGTCGCAGAGGCTATTTCTGAAGACTGATTTGGGTTAACTAAATACTCTACTTGCAAGCGTTGAGCTATTGTAGATTGAGTAGCGGACTTACCGCTTGCAGCCTGAGAAAGTGACATTAAACCTCCATTAATACATAGCTATACATTGATTATTTATCTCAAAGTCAAGGAAGATGCGATACGTTGCTTCGCAACACGCTGCGCGATCGCTCACTATAAAAGCTGTATCTTAACTTTTAGCCAGTAAAACACAGAGCTATCCTATTAAAAATCAAGCCTGAGCTAGATATTTTATCCTCAAGCTGGTTTTTAGCGAATAAATGGTGCAGTATGCTCGATATAATATATCGGATATATAGGTTTACTTGTGAGAAAAAATCCTCAATTCTTCTTTGCAGTTACAAATTACAGCTTTTATTATTGGCTGACAATTAATTTAATAGTTGGCTTGATGCTGCCAGGGAAATCTTTGGCTTGCGCCTGTTGTGCTGAAGTAGGTCAATGGTATGAACGCTCTAGTAGTATTAATAACTATGAATTGTCACAAGTTCAAAGTTTAAAATTTTCTCCAGTAGCACAATTATATTTGACTGTACCTGGTTTTGATGTAATTAAGGGATTATCTTCAAACTCCCAAAAATATACTCTATCACAATCAAAAAATCAGCGTCTTTGGAATTTAAAGTTTAAAGATGAGTTAGGAAAAATAGGAAATTTAACCTTTAAAATCCCGACAAAAGCCACATTTTTTGCTACGGATGCAGCTACTCGTTCTCCGAGAGACAGCAACAATGAGCCGATGCTTTACAAAGAAATGCGTATGGAAGGGCAAGTGTCAGGGAATGGCATTTTTGCTAAAGGTATGAGCAATGACACCAAATTTCGCTTAGTCGTACAAGGAAAAGGCAATGAATGTATGGAGAGTAAGGATTTTGCAACTTGGAACTTACAAATATTTGGTTCCCGTGCCTCCTATTCTTTTTATGGAAAATTTTAACTACTAGCGCAGCGAAAACCAGCTAAAATCTCGCGCACATGGGGATGATACCAGTTGCGGAAGCTAGCGCGTAAACCCCAAGGAGAAGTCGCCCAGCTACCTCCTCTTAAAACTCGGTGCTGTCCATCAAAATAAACCTGAGAATAACCTATGTAAGGATAGCTAATAAAACCTGCATAGCCGTCAAACCAGGATGATGTCCACTCCCAGACATTCCCTAAAGTATCGTATAAACCATAAAAGCTTTGTGCAGTTTGGTAAGCGTTAACTGGTGTTGTTTGTCCAACTATATTGTTGTGATTACATAAAGAATCATCTGGTGTAGCTTCACCCCAAGGGTAAGTACGACGACATCCCAGGGTTGCATCCCAACTAACAGCTTTTTCCCATTCTGCTTCTGTTGGTAATCTTTTACCAGCAAACTGTGCATAAGCTTCTGCTTCGTACCAGCTAACGCCACAAACGGGATGATAATCTAAGTTGCGATCGCTTGTCCAATATCGCGGTTGGTTGAGAGAATTTTTTTGTAACCATTCCCAACCACTATCTGACCACAAGTTTTGGTTGTGATAACCACCTGCTTCTATGAAAGTGCGATATTGTCCGCAAGTAACAGGGTAGCGGTCAATACAGTATGTATCTAAGTAAACTCGGTGAACTAATCTTTCATTATCTAATGCTTCGATAGAGTCGTTCCCCATTTCAAATTTACCTGCGGGGATTTGAACCATCTCGTCAGTAGGTGGGGTGTTGGGGATAATGACTTGTGGAGATGGCGATCGCTCTGCTAAATTAATCTTAATACCCTGCAATTGCAGTACAAAAGTAATAGTTTCAGTATGTTGGCTTTCATGCTGAATTAGCCAACGCCAAAGACGTTCTTGCTGTTCTAAATCAGCAGTTTCTAAATATTGGAAAACTTGCTTTCTAACTGTATCTAAATAGTGTTTAGTTTCTTCTAAGGTTGGTAAATTGCCACGCTGCTTTTTTGGCAACCCATCCGCAGCAAATAAGCGACGGTATTGGGGAAATAAAGGCGGTAATTGAGCGAATTTCTCTAACAACCACAAAGACTCTATAAAAGCAATATGCCCTAAGTGCCAACCTACGGGACTAAAATCTGGATGAGCCTGACAACAAAATGTCTCGTAGTCAATGCCTTGAAACAGCTTAAGCGTAGTACTACGGCAAAGTTCCATCTCTTGTTTAATTTCTTGCCTTCTATCATCCAAATTAGATAGAGATAAACATTCAGAGATAAAGTTGTTCATTAGACTTCTTGCGCTTGTAAATTTTTTGATAATTTACCACAGATGAACACAGATAAACACAGATGTTATACTGATTGATAGCAAGAAGTCTATGGATTTATATCTTTCATCCAAATCAGATATAGATAAATACTCAGAGTTAGAGTAGTTGATTGATAATTGTTAATTGTTAATTGTTAATTGTTAATTGTTAATTGTTAATTGTTAATTGTTAATTGTTCATTGATATCAAGATCTTCTCCAAAACTGATAATACTATTTTCAGGAAAGCTAATCCAATTACTTGCAAACAAGGGTTCAGAAGCGACAATTACGGCTTCTGGAAATGTTGGGTCATCTCGTAGCCAGTACAATGATGGAACTGGCACATTATGGGCGAAGCGACTGCACACCAGACGATGCCCATCACTAACGATAATATTTGCAGAAAAGCTCACCTGATGTAAACTAGCTAACTCTTTGAGAATTTCTAATGTGTTATACAAGGCTTTTTCCAGGGTGATATCTGAATGTGTCATCAACTGATTAATCAGTAAAGCGAATATATTTTCAGAATCAGTAATGCCCTCAATTGCCTGATAAGCTTCATCGTTAAGGAGAGAGCGTATTGGTCTATACAGTGTCTTCCTAAAGTTTTTGATCGCCCCGTTGTGAGTTAATAATAAATCTTTATAACGAAAAGGTTGGCAGTTACTTAAATCAACGGCTTGTCCACCCGTTGCACTACGCACATTAGCTAGTACACAACCTGACTCAACATAACGGCTGAGGCTTGGTAGGTTAATATCACTCCAGATTGGTAGTGTATTTTTGTAGGTAAATGGTTCAGTATCTCGTTGTGCATGATACCAACCGATGCCAAAACCATCAGCGTTGACTACACCTGATGTCATCTCACGGGGTTGATAGCTTTGTACAATTAAAGAGTGTTCTGGCTTAGAGACTAAGTAATCCAGCAGTAGTGGTGATCCAAGATAGCCTAATATACGACACATTTATAAGTGCGATCGCTCCAATTCGTTCTTAATAAATCTTAACGTGCCGCTATTTTGTTGGTAAGCAGGTGGATAGTTGTCTAAATTCTGGTAAACCCAGTCTGGCTTTGTCTTTGACTAGCACTAGCTGAAAAAATTACAAAATTGTAATGAAAACAGAGGGGAAACTGTAATTTTCATTGCGCTTAATAAAAGCATGATATCTACGAACTCTCAACACTAAGGATTTTGATCGTCATGGCTATTAATCGACTGTTAGTACTCGCTGCTGTACCTTTTGTAATGGGTGGTTTCAGTTTTGCTGTTTCAGATAAAGCGGTAGCTGATCAATCTACCCTAGTAGCACAAAATGCACCACAACCCGCCAGACAAAACAAAGGATGGGGAAAGAAATTTGAACAACTCGGTTTGAGTGCTGAACAAAAGACAAAAATTCAGCAAATTAAACAGTCTACTCGTCAGCAAATGAGTAGTATATTCACCGCAGAGCAGAAGCAACAAATGCAAACTGCTAGGCAACAAAAGCAACGTCCTAATTTGAATCTAACTGAAGACCAAAAAACCAGACTCAAAGCGTTGCGGCAATCTTCCAAGACCCAGATAGAAGCTGTTCTAACTGATGCCCAAAAGCAAAAGCTTCAGGAATTGAAACAGCAATGGCAGCAAAATCGTCAAAATCGTCAGAAACCCACAACCTAAATAGGGCTTTCTATGGCTAATTGCCACGCTCTACATTTCTAAGTTGATGCCACTCATTTGTAGCGGCGGTTGGCATCATTGAGCCAACCGCCGCCTACGCTTTTAGATACTACCTAAAATTCCGAACTAATAATGCTCTTGTAAGTTGGTAAGATTAGCCAGATGCAGACAGCCCGAACTTGATCAACCTATTACTAGATAGATTAAGTTGAGTAACGCTTCATAATAATTAAAATTAAGCTTCCCAGAGTAGGAGCGCCAATTGTGCTAGTGAAAACAAACTCTCAGCCAGAGGTTGCTAAAACTCAAACCTCCCAACGTTTAGTAGATTATCCACTTTTACCCCAGATCAGATCTGTGCAGGTGATAGGGATGCTAGTGCTATTAAGCGGCTTACCGTTACTGACAAGTTGTGGAATTATGCCCAACGAACAAGCGGAGGCGCAATCAAGAAGACCTGGTGCTGAGAGAGGTAAAGGTCCGACTGCGGTTGATGTGGCGATCGCACGTACAGGTTCTTTGCGTAAAGATACAGAATATACTGGCACAACCGTACCTTGGCAAGAAGTGTCAGTGCGATCGCAAGTTGAAGGTAAACTGCTGAGACTTAATGTCGGTCTAGGCAGTTATGTATCGCGGGGTCAGCTAGTGGCTCAACTTGATGATACGATTTTGCTAACTAACGTCACCCAAGCAGAAGCAGAATTAGCTTCTCGCGTTTCAGAAGTAGCCCGCGCCCGTAGTCAAGTTAATAGCGCCCGTACTCAGATAGAACAAGCACGCCTAGAACAGCAACAAGCACAAAATGACGCACTACGCTACCAAAAACTTCTAAGTGCAGGAGCTATCCCGAAGCAACAAGCCGAAATAGCACAGACCGCAGCCGGAACCGCAGCACAGGCGCTCCGTTCTACTATCCAACAAGTTAGCACTGAACAACAAGCAGTAGCGGCGGCTGAGAGTCGAGTACTCGCCCAACGTGCTGCTGTAGCTCAAGCGCGGGAACGTTTATCTTATGCGTTGCTAAGTTCCCCCATTACTGGCGTTGTCTTGCAACAACTAATCCAAACAGGCAATTTAGTACAACCTGGAACTGAAATTCTGAAACTCGGTGATTTCAGCCGCGTGAAAGTTGTGGTTCAAATCTCTGAATTAGAATTATCAAAAATCCGCGTTGGGCAGTATGTACAAGTGCGGTTAGATGCTTTTCCTAAAGAAGAATTACAGGGACAAATTGCTCTAATTTCCCCCGCAGCAGATCCGGTATCTCGTTTGGTTCCAGTAGAAATTACGATTCCAAATAGTAACGGTCGCATTGGAAGTGGGTTGTTTGCGAGAGTAATGTTTTCTCAGCCTACTGGTGAAAAGTTGGTTGTACCTCAATCGGCACTAGAAGTAAATAGGCAGAGGGGCGGTGGTGCAGGTAGGCAGAGAGCAGGAGCGCAAGGCGCAGGCGGGCAAGGCGCAGGGGGAGCAGGGAGCAGGGAGCAGGGAGCAGGAGCGCAGGGAGCAGGAGCGCAAGGAGCAGGGGCTACCAGAGGCGCAGAGACTGAGGGTGAGGGTACAGTATTTGTGGTAACGGGTTCAGGGCAAGAAGGGAAAGTAGCAGCACGACCTGTAAAAATAGGCGATCGCGCTAATAATCAAGTTGAAATTATATCGGGATTAAAGCCAGGAGAGCGATTTGTCTCTCGTAGCAGCAAACCTATAAAAAATGGTGAAGAAGTTCGTATAAGTATTATCTCAGAAGGTATTAAACCAGCAGGGAACAGAAATGCACAACCATGAGACGACCGGATTTAGTATCAGTGCAATCTCTATCCGCCAACACATCGGTACACTGATGCTGACCTTGGCAGTTATTGTGGTGGGCATCTTTTACCTGTCACAACTGCAAGTCGATCTTTTACCATCAATTACTTACCCTCGAATTGGGGTGCGGCTAAATGCGCCTGGAGTATCACCAGAGGTAGCTATTGAAGAAATTACCAAGCCCCTAGAAGAAGCTCTTTCTGCGACAGAGGGAGTGGAACAGGTTTTCTCCCAAACCCGTGAAGGTCAAGTCAGCGTAGACTTGTTCTTCAAACCAGGGGGTAATATTGACCAAGCGTTAAACGATGCTACGGCTTCCTTTAACCGCGCTCAGGGAAACTTCCCAGATGTAGTCGAACAGCCTCGCGTCTTCAAAGTAGATCCTTCCCAGTTACCAATATATGAATTAGCACTAACATCTCCGTCCTTGGAATCTGTAGATTTGCGCGTCTTTGCAGAGGAAGAACTAGCACGAGAACTAGGTGTTGTTTCAGGAGTAGCATCAGTAGATGTTTCTGGTGGAGTTAGTGAAGAGATACGGGTTAACCTCGACTTGCAACGCTTACAAGCTTTGGGAGTTGGATTAAGAGATGTGTTAGATGCGCTTTCTGAGCGTAACCAAGACATTTCTGGCGGTCGGCTTCAAGAAGGCAATGGTCAGCCGCTAACACGGGCGGTGGGAAAATTTAGAGACGCTAGTGAAATCCAAAACTTGTCTTTTGAGGTGAGAAGCGGTTCATCCTCGTCAACAGGTGAGACTTCTGGAGGATCGAACAGCTTTCAACAGCGTGTTTCCCTGCGAGACTTTGCTGAGGTGATTGATGGTAATGAAGAACAACGGGTATTTGTTTCTCTCAACGGACAACCAGCAGTTAAACTCAGTGTCCAAAAGCAACCTGATGCCAACAGCATCTTAGTGGTAGAAGAGGTAGAAAAACGTCTAGCAGAATTGAAAACTGCTGGCATTATTCCAGAAGATATGTTACTTATCCCGACATTGGATGAGTCTCGCTTTATTAAAAACTCTATTTCTAATGTCACCAGTTCTGGAGTGATAGGAACATTATTAGCTGCGATCGCAGTTCTGTTATTTCTAGGTTCCCTGCGCCAAACTTTAATCATCGTCATCGCCATTCCTTTAGCAACTTTAGCAGCGATTATCTTGATGGGAATATTTGGCTTATCCCTCAACGTTTTCAGCTTAGGTGGTTTAGCCCTGGGCGTGGGTATTGTAGTTGATAACTCAATCGTCATGCTAGAAACCATTGCTGAAGGTGTGGGCATGACACCTGGTAAAACTACAGGCATCCGCTTAACTCCCAAGCAAGTCATCGATCGCTCTGTAAGTAGCAGTCGGGAAGTAGAATCAGCCTTGGTTGCCTCTACTAGCACTAACTTAGTAGCTGTTTTACCATTCCTTTTAATTGGTGGCTTTTTCGCTTTGCTGTTTGGTGAGTTAATTCTCACAATTAGCTTTGCAGTTGCTGCTTCAATTGTTGTAGCTGTAACTGTTGTACCGATGCTCACCTCGCGTTTATTGGCAATTCCTTGGTCGAGTAATTTAGGTAGATTTTGGCTACTAAGACAATTTAATCAGCGATTTGAAGATGCTACGCGGGGTTATGGGGCAGTTTTGAGCCGAGTCTTGAAGTGGCGGTGGCTAATAGTAGCAATGACATTCTTAATTTTAGGTGGTGGTGGTATATATTTAGGAAATCAAATTCCCCAGGAAATCCTACCTAGAATTAATACTGGACAAGCTAACTTAAATGCTCAGTTTCCTCCTGGTACACCTCTGGAAACTAACCAAAGAGTGATGGCAATTGTTGATGATATTCTCCTCAAACAGCCGGAAACTGAGTATGTTTTTTCTACTGCTGGTGGGTCTTTATTTGGCACTAGCACGAATGCTAACCCGTCGCGTGGTTCTGCGACTATTACCCTAAAACCAGGAACCGATGTTCCAGCTTACGCGGATAGAGTAAGTAAAGAATTTGATAAGCTGAATTTGGCAGGAATCCGCTTGCGAGTGTCTCCAGGTCAGGTACGGGGCATTATCTTGAGTAATTCGCCAGTACGTGGAGCAGATGTTGACTTGATGCTCCAAGGAACCGACGAGCGGCGGCTACAGCAAGCAGGAAGGCAGGTAATTCAAGCACTTGATGAAAAAGCAACCCTGGTGCAGTTTCGACCTGATGCTGACGAGCGACAACCAGAAGTGCAGATTCGTCCTGATTGGCAACGTTTATCTGATTTAGGATTGACGATTTCAGATATTGGCGCTACTCTTCAGACGGCGATCGAAGGTTCTGTGCCTACTCAGTTGCAAAGAGGCGATCGCTTGGTAGATGTGCGGGTACAGTTGAATCAAGAGGCTTTGCAAGAAGCTTCGCAATTAGAGCAGTTACCTTTATTTATTACTAATAACCGCTTTGTGCGCCTCGGCGATGTCGCCACACTTGCAGAAGGTCAAGCGCCGGGACAAATTCAGCGCATTAACCAGCGTCAAGTTTTCATCATTGCAGGTAGTTTGAGTGAGGGTGCAAGTTTGAGCAATGCACTGGCACAAGTAGATGAAGTGCTGAAAAGTGTAGATTTACCAGACGGAGTAAGGGTGCTACCTAGCTCTGCTGCACAGACAAATCAGGAGTTACAAAGTTCTCTAGTACTTTTAGGAAGTTTAGCGGCTTTCTTAGTATTTGTGGTGATGGCGGTACAATACAACTCCCTGATTGACCCTTTGGTAATTATGTTTACTGTACCGTTAGCACTTGCAGGGGGGATTTTGGGGCTTTATGTTACCCAAACAGCTATTGGTGCAACGGTGTTAGTGGGTGCAGTCCTGCTAGTGGGGATTGTAGTTAACAATGCCATTATCATGGTGGAACTAGCTAACCAACTGCGGGAAAAAGAAGACCTAGATTACTACACGGCAATTTTAAAAGCTGCTCCTCTGCGCCTCCGTCCGGTGATGATGACAACTATCACGACTGTTTTGGGGATGTTCCCACTAGCACTAGGAATTGGGGAAGGTGCGGAGTTTTTACAACCTTTGGGTGTGGTGGTATTTTCTGGGCTATCTCTAGCTACAGTGCTAACTTTGTTTATTATCCCCTGCTTGTATGTGATGCTGCACAATTTCCGCCCTTGGTCTGGGTTGAAGTTGTTGCGGAGGGGCAAACGCGATCGCATCATAAAAGTTGCTCGTCAACCAGTTGGTGCTGGGAAATAAGCAGATCAAATTTGTTAAAAATTCATCTAGTGGAGGCGATCGCACTTTTAGACAATACTTTGTGCGATCGCTCAAATTTAATTCAACAAAGCCTCATAGTCATCGTGAGAGCCAATCCGGTTGCGTTGGAATTATATATTTTTTTTTAACGCAAAGGTCGCAAAGGTAAGCGCAAAGGATCGCAAAGGTAAAAGAATTAAAATTTTCAATCATTCTTAATTAACTGGAAACGATATGATATTTTGTGGGATAGTTAAATTTATTAGTTTTTATAGCAATTTTTATAAATGTCTTACGAATCAATAGATGAGATGCAAAAAGTTCTAGCAGAAGATGTGTTTAAACACACAACTGATCGTAAAAAGGCTGCTGGTCGTGCTTTGGGTACTTTAGTTGAATTAATTACTTATTATCTTATTCGAGAATGGAACTTATCCCGTTATTTAACTATTGAGTGGCGCTTACCTGAATTTGGTAATAGTGAAATAACTCATAATGTTGAATTCGCTTTACATCCTCTTATCCATTCTGGAGTGCATACACTTAAATTATCAAGATTACCACTAACTAGCCCCAAAATAAATAATATACCAGAAATAAAAGAACTTTTAAATGATTTTACACCAATTTCTTCTACTCAAATATTAACCAGTAATAACTTACAAAGGAATCGAGCTTTAATTGGTAGGAATCATGCGAATGGAAATCTAGCAATTATTGACCTTTTAGATTTTTCAACGTTTGAAGACTTCGATACTATAAACTCTCTTTATAATTTTAAGGCAGAGTTAGAGCTTTCAGTGATAACACCTAACCCGTTTGCCCTATTTGAATGTAAGCGAGTTGGTGTTGAAGAAGGTGCTAAAAAGGGACCTACCACAATCGAAAAAGCCAAGCAAGGTGCTTATGTAGCTAAACACGTTTCATGTCTCCAAAAAATTAGATCTGCTGATGGTAAGCTTTTTGGTATACTACCTACTCCTAATGGTGGATTTGAATACGAGCTTTATGACGTAGCTCTTGATAAAATGATTTATGAAGCTACACCGGAGCGTTTAAAAAACTTTATCCTTACAATCGGGATAGTAAGTAATCATGGTAATTGGTTTACATCTGATAATCCGAACAAAGAGCTATTAGTACTGAAACAATCTTATGATTGGCTGTTATTTTTAACAGATCATGGCTTAACTAAGTTTATTAAAGATTTAATTTTAAACCCTATCGCTCAAAATAATGCCGTCCGTCAAGCATTTTTAGCAAGTTATGATAGTCCTAGAGGTTCTGGAAGTAGAAATCAGCTTACTAAAGTAAAATTACTTCGTGATGCCCATTTAATTATTAGTAGTTATTTGTCAAGTAACTTAGATGAAATAGAAAATGAGTGGTTTAACGTAATAGCTCCTCCTAAAAAAGATATTCATCATTTAAAAGAGCATTTAAGTTTATTAACACAAAAAAAATTACCCTTATGACATTAACATATATTGATTTTTTTAGTGGGGCGGGGGGCTGGTCATGTGGATTTAAAATGGCTGGGTTAAAACATATTGGTGCATACGACTTTAATGAATCAGCTTGTAGAACAGCAAAATATAATATTAGTGAAAATGTTAAGTGTGTAGATTTAAATACTTTTGATGTTAGAACTATTTTAGATGGCAATGTGGATATTGTAGTAGGTAGTCCACCTTGTCAAGGTTTTAGTAATGAAGGATATAAAAATGAGAAAGATCCTAGAAATAGTTTAGTTTGGAAGTTTTTTGACTTTATAGAGATTTTAACACCTAAAGTTTGGATATTTGAGAATGTACCTGGTTTTAAAACCTCATACAAAGGTATTTATTTTAAACAATTACAGCAACGTTTAGAGTTAATGCCTGCTTATCAATGGAATTATTTTATACTAAATTCCAGTGATTATGGTGTGCCACAGAAGAGATCTAGATTTTTTGCTATAGGAGCAAAAAAATTCCAACCACAACGACCTGAAGCGACACATTCAAAATTAGGTGAAGTATTGGGAACTGACAAAGCAATTTCACTATGGGAGTCAATATCAGATCTTCCAAAAATAGGTATTGGTGAAAAAAAAGGTATATTTGAATATGATAAACCTGCTGAATGTGAATATCAAAAGTGGGCTAGATTAGGTTCTAATATCATAAAAAATCATACTTCACAAAACCATAGTCAAAGAGTTTTAGAAAAAATTAAATCAGTACCTATGGGAAGTGGGATGGAAGTTTTTGTTAATAAATACCAGGAAAATAAAGTTGTTTATTGCGGTGGATATAGACGAGCGGTTAAAGATGAACCTTCTTATACAGCTTATTGGACTAGAGGAATGACATCAATACATCCTGAAGAACATAGATTTTTATCACCTCGTGAATGTGCGCGTATACAATCATTTCCCGATTCATTTATCTTTCAGGGTACTACAATAGAAAACTATACTCAAATTTGTAATGCTGTCCCACCCTTAGTTGCACGCTCGTTTGCTCGTTCTTTACTTAAAGTATTAAAAGGAATTGACATTCCAGCAATTCCTTGGAATTCTACAAAAACGGTTGAAAATAATGATAAAAATATATTACTGAAAAGTAATGAGGTTTTAGAGAAACCAAATTATTTACAACTAAAATTACCTGTATAAAATGTCTTAACTAAGTCCTGTAGGGTGCGTTACGCTTCGCTAACGCACCCTACCCACTGACAATAATCTACGTCGATCGCAAGGTGAGGGTAAATGCTGTTTGACCAGGTATAGTTTGACCAAGCTTGAGATCGCCACCATGCGATCGCGCAATTTCCCGTGCCAAACTAAGTCCTAACCCTGTTCCTTCAATTTTGTGTGTTGATGTTGGTGCTACGCGATGGAAGCGGTCAAAAATGCGATCGCGTTCATTAACTGGAATATCTTTGGAACAGTTAGTGATGGTGACAGATACATTTGTTCCCTGACGGTAAGCTTGAATTTTTATCCAACCGTTGGGAAGATTATATTTAATCGCATTGCTAATTAAATTTTGCAAAACTTGGACAAGTAAATCGCGATCGCCCTTAACTAATAATTTTGGTGCAATATCCGTTTGCACGTCTAACTCTGGAGCAAGCATTTCTATATCTTCCGTCATCTCAATTAATAGATGAGACAGATTTACCTCAATTAGATGCAAACTCATTTGTCCCGCATCCGCTAAGGAAAGTAACAAAAGTTTCCGCACAATTGCACTGAGACGATGAACTTCATCTAGCAGACTTCCCAAACTTTGTTGCACCTCCGATCCCGATTCAGCTTGTTGCATGGCTCTTTCTAGTTCGCCTTGCAAAATTGTTAGAGGTGTTTTAAGTTCGTGAGCAGCATCTCCACTGAAACGGGAAGCTTGTTTAAAATTGCGTTCCAAGCGTTCTAACATTTGGTTAAATACTTGAATCAGTTCAACAAATTCAATATCTGTTGCCCCAATTTCAACCCGTTGTTCTAACCCTTTGACTGTCACCTGGCGAATTGCAGTAGTTAATCGCTCGATAGGAGATAAAGCCGTACCAGAAAGCCACCATGCACCGCCAGCAATTAAAATAAGTACGATTGGTAGCGAAATTAGAAAGATACTGCCGATACCTACCATCTCTTGATCGATCGCTTGTAGACTAACTGCGATCGCTACTCGATGACGAGGAGAGTTAATTGCACCAACCCGCCAAGTGTCTCCTGAAGCACGTTTGGTTGCTAATCGAATATTTGGCGGTGGTATATTCGGCAGACGCTCAGGTTCAAATCCCTGTCCTGCTGAAGGTTCTTGCTCTGTTTCTGATAATCTTCCTTCATCGTTAGGTGGCAACGGATATGATCCCTGGGCGCGTGAAGACCACAGATTATTTACTTTAAGATCAGTTGCCCAGCTTTGAGATTGATAAATTGTATTGCCATTTTTGTCAATCACCAGTATACCAATAGGAGTTTGTGCCTGTATTTGTAATCCACGGGGTAATCTAGTTTCATAAAACTCCCAGCGATTTTGATTTTCTCCTCGTGGACGGGCTGTCCGCATTAACTGAATTTTTAATGCCCCATCAAGCCTACTAACCTTGGCGTTATAAATTAGCCACCAAGAAATTACCCCAAATCCTACGAGGGCGCTACCCGCTAAAATAGCAGAAACTAAGGCAATACGAATACGGAAAGAACGTAGTTTTAACACTTAAGACTCTGGTTTGCGAAAACGATATCCCACGCCGCGCACACTTTCAATCCAACTTGCACCTCCGATAGGTTCTAGCTTCTTGCGAATCCTTTGAATACAGACATCAACCACATTAGTATTAGGATTGAAATCGTAGCCCCAGACGTGTTCTAATATTTGGGTGCGGGTAAAAACTCGTCCGAGCGATCGCATCAAATATTCCATTAGATTGAACTCACGGCTGGTAAGTTCTACAGCTTGCTGATTGCAAGTTACTTCTCGTGTGATGCAGTCTAGTTTGATTGGTCCCACACTAAGTATATTTTGGTGTTCGCCGGAAGTCCGACGCACCACAGCATGAATACGGGCAACTAACTCTTCAACAAAAAACGGCTTGGCGATGTAATCGTCTGCCCCCAAGTTTAAACCTTCTAAGCGATCGTCCAATTCATTACGAGCAGTTAGCAAAATCACTGGTACATTACGCCTTGCCTGTCGCAGGCTCTTCAGGATAGATAACCCATCTTTTCCAGGCAACATGATATCCAGAACAATTGCATCATAGTCATTGTCTATAGCGCGGTTATAGCCATCTAAACCATCGCCACAGTAATCAACAATAAATCCATGTTCCTTCAGTCCAGTGTGGACAAAGTGAGCAATCTTTGCTTCGTCTTCAACGTACAAAATATTCATATACTTACCTGAACTTTTATTTTACTCGCATTACCTACATATCAAAATTACAAAACTGTAATTAAAACATTAGGTAATTTGTAATTTTCATCATGCTTAATAAAAACATGACGTAAGCGTTCAGCTATCAGCTATTAGCCGTCAGCTAGAAATAGCAATGCTTTGTTTATAGCGCATGGTCTATAGGCGAGACTAGCAGCCAAGATGACCGCACTAAGTGCTGATAGCTGACGGCTGACTGCTGAATGCTTACAAAATGACATCCACACACTCTCAATACTAAGGATTTTGATCATCATGGCTATTAAAAAACTTTTCGTACTCGCTGCTGTACCTTTTGTAATGGGTGGTTTCGGTTTTGCTGTTTCCAAGCAGGCAGTAGCAGAGCAGCCTACCTTTTTAGCACAGGATTCAGCACAACCTAACGTGCAACGCAAAGGACGGGGAGATAAATTTGCTCAACTCGGTTTGAGTGCTGAACAACAAACAAGAATTCAGCAAATTAAACAGTCTTCTCGGACTCAAATGGATACTGTTTTAACAGCAGAACAAAAGCAACAACTGCAAGCAGCTAAACAACAAAGACAGCGCCCCAATCTTAATCTAACTGAAGCTCAAAAAGCTAGAATGAAAGCGATTAAGGAGTCTTCCAAAACCCAAATAGACGCAGTTTTGACGGCTGAACAAAAGCAAAAACTTCAAGAATTAAAACAGCAGTGGCAGCAAAACCGCCAGAATCGGAACTAGCCGTCAACAAGTACAATCTTAACTAGCTAGAACTGACGAACTCATATCATGTTCGTTTGATTGCACATAATGTAGAGACGCGAAATTTCGCGTCTCTACTCAGCAATTCCGAAGCTATAACAATTGTTTAAAATACCTCCTCTGTGCAACTAGCAGGGGAGGTATTTTACGTGACTTTTAACTCACTTGATATACAAAACTGAGGGTAGCCCAAGCCTGAACATCTAAGGCATAGCTATCAGACGAAGTGCTACTGGTTTCAGCAGCTAATGATACTATTTCTTGGCGCTGAACTAATGCACTAGCTTGATGTAAATCTTGTAAGATGGCAATGGTTACATCCAAAGGATTAACTAATTTTTCAATTCGCTCTTCTGTATTAATAATTGCAGCTTCTAAGGCTGCTTTAGCCTGAGGAAAAGGAGCAATACTACAAATTAAGAAGGTTTCTGTTAATCCAGTAGCCTCGTGAATCAGCCATTCAAAAGAGCTTGTAGATTGAGGGATACTGAGGGTTTGTCCTGCTGGAATGAAAGTATCTTTGAGTAATGATAAGGCGATCGCATTACTGCTACTATCTAAACCAACAAGCATAAAGTAAAGTGTGCGATCGCTATAGTTATGTACGCGGTAACAGATACGGCTACCATTTGCCACTGTCACCATACCTAGTGTTGAAGAGTCTATAATATTAGTTTGATGATTTACTCCCGCCTGTTGCTTACTAATACCAGCACGTATAGTTGAACGTTCAATCAGTACTTTTGCTTCGGGAGCAAGCATTTCTAAACTTGCTGCTACTCCCAAACGAGAAGATCCTTCATTAACAGTTAATCGCCATAACTTAGCAGCTAATAAAGTTTTCAACTTTGGTTTTAATCTATTCACCGCAGCCTTAACTGTCTCACTAGCTACCCCTAATGTATTAGGAACCGTTGTATTAGCTAGAGAAAACAATCCATATTTAGCTTCTGAAGTAGGAACAATTAAAGATGTAGATGCGCTTTCATTATTAGCATTTGCCAAGTTTGAATTATCACGAATAATTGCTTCTTCCACCTGCTGTGTGCTATCTGTCGATGCTACTTTACTAAATATATAATCAGCAGGTTGTTCGCCTGCCTTAATAACTGAGGTGACAGATTTAAGATTTCCAAACGCACTCGTAGCATCTACCCGCTCTATCCGCTCTAAACTAGCATCTATAGCTACGGTTAAACCTAAATTTCGCGGTAAAACTCGCAGAGATTCTTGTACTAATTGCCCTATTTGTAGCTGACGATCTGAGATATCTAAACTAATCAACCGCGCTTTGGCGGTTAGTGCTTCACGCCCCCGAATTTGGAGTTGTAACGGTTTAGTAATGCCTGTTGCTGAGGTGCTATCAGCAGGAATATCAACATTATCTTCAGAACTTACAACAGAAAATACAGAATTTACTCCATAATTAGCCAAAACTTTGAGCGGTAGTCCTCCTAACCATAACTGTGCGATTTTGCCGCTATCTTCAACAGCAATTACAACTCCATCCGCACCGATATTTTCAGGAATGAGATTATAAGCAAGTAAATAATCTTCTTGACTTTTGCTACCATTTATTTGAGGTTGTTGCTGTTTACCTACCAGTTGATTAATTGCTTCGGTTGCACGACTCAGACTAACTTTAATTGTTGTCTGTGGTGTCGCTTGCCAAAGATATTGAGTAAGGGCAGAGGTAAATAAACCAGCACTAAATTCACCCCACGTAACTTCCATAGCAGGTTGATTAGCTGATGAAGCATTCAACAGTATTCCAGGCATTTGATTAAAGTTGAGTTGCCCTTCTAACTGTTGCCTTGTAGTGTTCAGACGCAGTAATAATTGTGATTGAAAATCAAGTTCCTCTGTAGGTTGTTGAGAATATACAGCAGGATGAGTGCGAATGCGTAAGTTGCCTTGAAGGGGACTATCAGGAAGAGTGTAGCTGGTATCGAGTACAGTAGTTACTTGGTCAGTTGTAAGCGATCGCAACAACAAAAACAAGGTTTCTTCTAGTAGATAATTTCCCTGCGTCGGCTGCATCCCATCCACTGCTACTAGGGCATTTTGGATTTGGGATTTTAGAGTAGAAATTAAGGGTTCACCCGATTGCACTTCAGAATTAAGATTAACGCGGCTACCATACCCACTGAAATGAAATAAAACTACATCATCAGGTTTTGCCTGATTACTAAGATGTTCTAAAAAAGCCGTTTCTATATTTTCTCTCGTGGCTTGCTGATCCGTTAATGTCAAGATATCACTGGCTTGGAAGCCAAAGCGATGAATTAGTAATTCCCGTTGTAGTTCTACATCTGTAACACAACCCTGTAAAGGTACTACATTTCGCGTTTCCCCACTGCGAGGATACTGATTAATCCCCACAAGCAATGCTAATTTGCGGGTAGTAGGTTCAGCCAAGGCTTGGTAATAGCGATCAAATAGAGGCTTCGCCAAGCTTTGTCCCATTACTGCTAGTGCTGCGTCACTTAATTCCAACGCCAACAAAGCTAACCCAGCTTGTTGCAGAAAAGTTCGCCTCTTCAGTCCCATGCTTTCACTTTTGCTCTGCATCGACGTTTTGACATCTGGCTATTTAATAATCCTACCTGAGTTACGAGCAAGCTCAGGTAGATAGCGATCAACAAAGGTATTTTAGGTTTGTTCCATAAAAGTGCGATCGCAGCAACATTAAGTAAAGATCCCCCTAAATCCCCCTTAAGAAGGGGGACTTTGATCGGATTCTCCCCCCTTTTTAAGGGGGGCTGGGGGGGATCTTAAATTATCCCAACAGGGTATTTATCGCATTGTCACAAACTCTTCGGCGCTAGAAGGATGAATTCCTACTGTCGCATCAAAGTCTTTCTTGGTTGCTTTCATTTTGACTGCGATCGCAACTCCTTGAATAATCTCTGCTGCATAGTCGCCAACCATGTGCGCCCCTACCACACGATCTGTAATTTTGTCAACTACCAACTTCATCAGCGTTCTTTCTTCCGCACCTGTCATCGCGTGATACATCGGACGAAAGCCAGAGCTATATACTTTAATCGCATCCTCGCCATATTGTGCCTTAGCTTCCGACTCGCTTAAACCCACTGTTGCTGCTTCCGGCTGAGAAAATATTGCCGAAGCGACATGATCGTGGCTGAAAGTCCGAGAGTTATTACCAAACTCAGTATCAGCAAAAGCGCGTCCCTCACCAATTGCCACAGGTGTTAAATTCACCCGATTAGTACAATCACCAACAGCAAAAATATTTGGTTGAGAGGTGCGGCTATATTCATCTACACCAATTGCACAGTTAACACTATATCCATGCAGCCTGGGTAAATCTTCGTTTTCGCAATTAATCACCTCAACACCAGCATTATCTAAACCTAATTTACCTAAATTAGGTACACGACCAATAGCTATTAAAACTGCATCTGCGGTGATAGTTGAATCTGTGTCTTTGCCTTTTTCAGAGGTAGTAATTCTTAAACTATCTGCCTCTTTTTCAACTTTGGTAATCACTGTATTAGGGATAATATTAATCCCGTGCTGGATCATACCATCACGAATCCCAGTGCGGATATCGTCATCGAATCCTTTTAAAAATAAATCACTCCTAATAATTTGGGTGACTTCTGAACCAAGTCCGCGCATGATGCCAGCGAATTCTACAGCAATATAGCCAGCGCCAACAATTACAATGTGCTTGGGTTGCTGTTTGAGGTGAAAAATTTCGCGGGAAGTGATGGTATATTCCATCCCTGGTAAATCTGGCTTAACTGCTTCTCCACCTACAGCAATCAAAATTTTATCAGCAGTGACTTTGCGCCCATCAACCTCTACTGTATGAGGATCTACCAAAGTAGCACGGCTTTTAATTAGGTCTACTCCAGCTTTTTCTAGTAATCCGATATGTATTTTGCTCAGGCGGTTAACTTCTTTATCAACAGCATCAATCAAATACTCCCAATCTAAGCTGCTTTCTACCGCACTCCAGCCGTAAGCTTTACCATCCTCAAATAAGTGGGCGAACTTTGAGGCGTATACCATTAATTTTTTGGGAACACAACCACGAATTACACAGGTTCCGCCTACTAGGTCGTTTTCTGCGATCGCTACTTTTGCCCCATAGCTTGCAGCCCGTTTAGAAGCTGCCAACCCTCCAGAACCCGCGCCAATCACAAACAAATCGTAATCATAACTCATGCTTTCTACTCCTGCTTATATAATTCCAAAATTAATAATTTACTTTTTATTCTGACTACTGTGTGCTTTTTTTGGCTGTTCAATTCTTGGGATTTTTAGATGTGCGAGATTGTGAGGAATTATTCGGCTCTTTATCCCGTATTGGCAATACCTCAGTATCATCGTGTAACTGCTGACGACCATTACGGATAATCATCAGCATATCGTTAAGCTGCTGCTCTATATTTTTTAGCACGCGATCGGCATACTGATCCGCTCCATTTTGGATCTCCTCAAACTCTGCCATTGCCAAGGAGCGCATTTGCTCAATGTCCTGCTGCGCTTGCTCGCGCATTTCTTCAATATCAGCAAGCGTTTGCTCTTGTAAAGCTGCACACTCCTCCTGTACTCTTTTGCGAATTTGCTTGGCTTCTAGTTCTGCGCGGGCAATAATTCCCAACTGATCTAAAATATATGCTGCGCGTTGTTCAGCCTCCTCTACGATTTCTTGAGCATACTGCTCCGCTTGCACCAGAATTTCTTCTTTATGGTAAACAATCGCTTCAGCCTCCCGAAACGAGCCTGGTAAATTGAGCCGGACAAGATCCAGTTGTTCTAGAAGTTCTTCCTCATCCACCAGCGTGCGCCCTGTAAAGGGGATGCGGGGACTATCTAAAACTATTTCTTCTATCCGATTAAGTTCCTGCTGGATGTTTATACTTCCTGTTGATGAACCGTCTCGCTCTGTAGATCCACTTTGGGTTGATTCAAATGGATTGCTGGGTTGTTCATGTTTTGGGTCGATTCGGGATAAGTCTGGGCGTAGCATCGGTAAATCTCTAAAGCAACGTGCTGAGGAACAAGATGATCGACTGATCCGCCAAATCTGGCAATCTCTTTCACTACGCTACTACTTAAGAAACTGAATTCGTTAGAAGTAGCCAAAAACACTGTCTCAATTTCATCTGATAGCGTTTTATTAGTGTGAGCCATCTGTAGTTCCTTTTCAAAGTCCGAAAGTACTCGCAGCCCGCGCAGCAATACTTTGGCTTTCCGTAGTTTCGCATAATCCACAGTTAAACCAGCAAAGCTATCAATTTCTACATTTGGCAGTCCAACGACCGATAAGCGGATTTGCTCGATGCGCTCTTGCACAGTAAATAAGGGAGATTTATTAGGATTACGCAGTACGGCGACAACTACTTGATCAAATAGCTGAGAACCTCGTTTTATAATATCGAGATGACCAAAGGTAATCGGATCGAAGCTTCCAGGATAAATTGCAATCACAATCAATTATCAGGTTTTTTTGTCAGTAGAATCGGCTAAATTTTTAACCAATGTAAGAGAGATATAACACAATTTTTATCTCCAATTTGCATTGGCATTGCTTCTATACGACAAAGTAAAGCTCCTTTTCCTAAATTAACATTTTCTATACCTTCTTGGAATTGTCCGGTCGCATAAGCTTGAGCAATGCAGGAGTCGGGAGGAATTGATTTATTTTTGGGAATAAAGCCACAACTCCAATTACTGGTGCAACTTCTCCACCAAACGCGCAATTTTTCTGCTGGTAAATCAGTAGAATTAGCAAGATTTTTAGCTTCTTGGCGTGTTAATGCGCTATGCCACATCACCAATGCACAAGCATCGGTACAACACTGAATCATCCGTACTAATGTAGCGAGGAGTGAAGTTTGATATAACTCTGCTAAGGTGCAACCTGTTTGTAGTGACATTCCCAAAGCTTGCAATTGAGGTAAAAAAGAAGATTTTGGCAGCAATAATTCTGCGGCTCCTTGATCGCAAAGTTGCTCTTTTCGCTGCTCATTCCAATTTAGTTTTACTTGTGTTTCTGTCAACAATCTTTCTTGAGCATCAAATAACAATTCCATTAATTCATGCCCTTCTGTAAAGCGTTGCCGCACGATGGGATCATCTTCTTTAATTAAAATGATTCCGGTATCACTATCTACTAAAATTCCTTGTTGGTCTATTAAAGGGGCGCGTAAGGGAGTTGGCATCCCAAAATGTCGGTAAATTATTGATAAATCAATGGGTGGTGAGTCGCTCAGTTTTGCTTCTTGGCGCAAAAATTTAACGTAGTGCAGTATACTTTCATCATTTTGGGGCAAGCCATAACGAGAGATAAATACTTGCCCAGGATGTCTGTATTGCTGAGGCTGACTCACCTGACTCATATAGTGGCAATTTATGGTTCATCGTTCATTGTTGCAGAAGTTGGGGGAGGGGGGAGGAGGGAGGAGAGACGAGAGAGGAGAGAGGAGGGAGGAGGAGTAAGAATGCTTAGTTAATTGTTAATTGTTAATTGTTAATTGTTTAATCACGTTATAAAGTAGTTCCCATTTTTCTGGGGTGGTTGGCTGTTGTCCTCGGTATTTTAAACGAGCGAGCATTAATACATCGTCTGGAGGTAATCCCACTTTTGATGCAAACTCAGCCAAGCTGGGGGGTAATCCTAGCTCACTGCTGGTTGCTACTTGTTCAACTGCTTTCAGTCCTAAGACAGATGTAAGTTTTTCTCTTACTTGCCAAGAAAGGTTGGTGGCTTGTCCGCGCTCGATCTGGGATAGGTAGTTACGAGAGATCCCGACGGCTTGAGCTAATTTTTCTTGGCTCAATTTCTCTTCTGTGCGTCTCTCACGCACTTGCTTACCAAATTCGTTGATTTCCATAGGTTATTAGTTGCGATCGCATCATCTGAACTCAATTTCTGCATAGGAGTTAATCTAGCTGTTTGTACTATTTGACAACTGTATTGTGCAAACTTAGTCGCGATAGTTTACATTTACAGCAGGAAGGGTTATAATAGTGTACAAGCGATGCAAACTACAGTTTGCACTCTACTTACACTTTAGCAGCATTTACAGGCTTTTTATATTGTTTCCGTGAAATGAAGTTGCGGAGATCTTTGGCTTTGAGTCATGAGTAATTTGTCATGGCTGGAGAGGGATTTATACAATTTTAGGGAGTAAGATTATGACTCAAGTTGCAGCGAAAGACGGTAAGGCAAAGATTTTAGAAGATTTCCAGAAAATTCTTGCAGAAAGGCAAAAAATTGAATCGAGAGTTGCTACTAAAGAGGAAGAAGCTGAAAAAGAGCAAAATAAGCTGGTTGTAGCAGCAGCTTCTCAATATACGGTTGATAGCATTGTCAGGGGTTTAGCTGACTTGCAATTAGAGTTTGGTGGTGTTGTCAACGGGTTATCCACGAGGTTGACAACTGAAACTACCAAGCTAGATGAACTTAAAAAAGCGATCGCAGTTGAAACGAGACATTTAGATGAATTGAAGCAAACGCGAGTTGTTGCGGATGCGTTGCACATTCTGACGCAAGAACATCAAGAGAATTTGCGGTTATTAGAGGAAAGATTGCAACGCGATCGCGAATCTTTAGAAAAAGATCTTACAGAAACTCGTAAAACATGGCAACGAGAGCAAGAAGAATTTGATATTGCGCTGAATGAAAGTAACGAAGTTTTAAGTCGAGAAAGACAGCGACAAGAAGCAGATTACGAGTATGAAATTGTGCGATCGCGCAAAATTGCTACTGATGAATTTGAAGAAACCAAGCGTCAGATCGAACAGGAAATCCAACAAACAACTCAAACAAAAGAAAAACAATGGACAGAACGGGAGCGTATTTTGTCAGATAATCAAGCTTTACTTGCAGAATACCAAAATAAAATTGCAACTATTCCTACTGAGTTGGAAGAAGCCATCAAGAAATCCAGGGAAGAAGGAATTAGAGAAGCGAATCAAGAAGCCAAAGTTAAAGCAGACTTATTTGAAAAAGAATGGGAATCCAGCAAGCAAGGATACGATCTGCAAATTCAAGCGTTAGAAGCCAAGATTCAAAGGCAAACAGAGCAAATTTCCGAAATTTCCACTCAACTACAAACAACATTGCGCCAATCTCAAGATTTATCAATGAGAGCATTTCAAAGTTCATCAAAATAGTAAACAGTAGACTTCTTGCCTTTAATCAGTGCTTACATCTGTGTGCATCTGTGTTTATCTGTGGATATCTGTGGTTAATTAAACCTATTTTACTGAGGAATAACCTATGGCAATCAAAAACCCCAACGAAAAAAACACTAAAGCAGAAATCCTCGCTGCTTTCAATGAATTACTGAGCCAGAAAAAAACCTTAGAGTTGCAATTATCTGGTGCGAAACAGCCGGAAGTAGAGCGCAATGGTAAACCTACCCCAGAAATAAAGATGAATTCAGCACCAGCAAATCAACAAAAAATTGAATCCATCATTGAAGTATTGAGCCGACTGCAATTTAATTTTGGTGGTGCAGTTAGTGATTTATCCGAAAAGCTGGCTACAGAAGCAGTCAAATTGCAAGAAATGCGACAGTCTGTAGAAGAAGAAGTGCAACAGTTAGAAACTTTGCATGGTTTACAAGTTACTGAAGAAAGTTTGGATACATTAATCCAACAATATAATGATAGTTCTAAAACATTTAATGAAGAATTTAGCCAACAGCGAGAAACAATTGATCAAGAAATAACTCAAGCTAAAAAAGCTTGGGCGAAAGAAATAGAAGAACACCGCCGAGTTGTGAAAGAACGCAACGAGACACTATCTAAAACGAAACTACGCGATGCACAAGAATATACTTATGATTTAAATCTACAACGTACTTTAGATAATCAAACATACGAGCAAGAGAAGAAACGCCTCTATCAAGAGTTAGAAGATTTCCAACAATTACAAGAAAAGCAGTGGGCGGAACGCGAAAAAGCTATATCAGAACGTGAAAAGCAATTTGCTGAAGCTAAAACTAAAGTTGAAGGATATCCCAAAGAATTAGAAGCTGCTATTAAACGCGCTAAAGAAGAAGGTAAAGGTATTGCTTACCATCAAGCGAAAGTTAAAGCGGATTTGAACGCGAAAGAAGTTGAAGGTAGCAAGCGCACATACGAGTTAAGAATTCACTCGCTACAAGAAACAATTGAAAATCAAGAAAGTCGCCTGCAAAATCTTTCCAGACAACTCGATGCAGCACTTAAACAAGTTCAAGATTTGGCAGTTAAAGCTATTGAAGGATCTTCTAATGTTAATTCCTTCCAAGCCGTGAAAGAAATTGCTTTAGAGCAAGCAAAAAACACAAATAAGAATAAATAAATACAGGATTGATAGGTTTGTAATACGCGGGCAAGATGCCCGCACTACCTTGCCTTTGCTCCCTCCCCTTAATAAGGGGAGGGTTGGGGAGGGGTGTATTTTTCAAATCAGGATAAATTTCGATGAAACTCACCAAAGTTGATTTAACCAAATTAGTAGCAATTAGCCATAAGGATGAGCATTTAGGGCTATTAATTGATCGAGGTAATTCTTTAGAATATTTTGAGATTCCTGCACCGTTAGCAGCTTATGAAGGGCTACAACAACTTGATTTTATTGTCGCTTTGGAATCTCCTGAATTAAGTGCGGCTACAGATGATGAGTATTTGTTAGAAGCAGAGGAAGATATCCCGATGTTACCAGTTGAATCTAGTATGGCTAAGTCTTTAGGATATGATGCAGAGCGACAGTTGTTGCAAGTTGAGTTTAGAAGTGGATCGGTTTATCAATATAAAGATATAGATGAGGAAACGTGGGATGCGCTACAAGCAGCAGACTCTACTGGGCAATTTTATAATGAGGAGATTAAAGGTAGTTATAAATCTCGGCGTGTGGAGTGAAGTAAAACCCCACCCCCCAGCCCCCTCCCCTTATTAAGGGGAGGGGGAGAAGAGGTTTTATATTTTTAAGGAAAAGCTACTTACTAATAAAAAATATTACAGATGCCGAAAAAAGTTAGAGAATTAAAACAGATGTTGCATAAGGCAGGATTTATACTTTTGCCCAAACGCGGAAAAGGCAGTCATTCCTACTGGCTTCACGCACTCCTGTCAAAACCTGTAGTTTTATCTGGCAAAGATAGCAACGACGCAAAGCCTTATCAGGAAAAAGATGTAATTGCAGCAATAGAAGAACTGGAACAATTACAGCAAGGAGATGAGTAATGAAATATAGTATTTTAATCCAGTGGTCTGATGAGGATCAGGCGTATGTAGCTAGTTTACCTGAGTGGGGAAAATACGCTCGGACGCATGGTGAAACTTATGAAAAAGCACTTGAAAACGCCAAGGAAATTTTGGAAGATTTAGTATACGGTTTTCAAGAAACTGGGAAGCTTTTACCGGAGCCACAAACAGTACAGGTAGCCTGAATTTGTTATAAATAGGTCAACCTAATTAAACGTTTTACCCCACCCCCCAGCCCCCTCCCCTTAATAAGGGGAGGGGGAGTATTAATTTTATATTTTATTTTGTATTTATATGCGATCGCACTTATTTCCCCCTTAATCTTCCTGACCGCAATATACTAAATATCAGCCACAAACCTAGCAAGCTGGCAATAGAAAATAAAATAGTACTTAAAACCGATAACTGCACTGTTTGTGATTGAGCAGATATAATTGCTGCACCAATAATCATCGATCCAACTACAACACTAAAGGAAAGACGATTAGCTGAATCATCTAAACTGCGACGCAGTGGTTCTAAATCCCTAATTGAAACATTCCATTTTAATGTTTCAGTTGTTACCCGTTCTAATAATACCTCCATCTGACGTGGCGATTGCAATGTCAGACTTTTGATATCTAAAGCTGTTCTTAAAACCGCTTGCAGTGGGTCATCTCCAAATAACTGACGGCGGAATAAGTCTGTAATTAATGGTTTAATTTGCTCAAATAAATTAATGTCTGGATCAAAAGTCCGCGCTACACCTTCTAAATTAGCTAAAGTTTTGGCATACAACCCTAAGCTACTAGGTAATCTAACTTTATTATTCCGAGCAGTTTGTAATACTTCATAAAAAACCTGAGAAAAATTAATTTCAGCTAAACTGAGATTGAAATATTTCCTCAGCATTCGTGCATAATCATTCTCTAGGTTGGATAAGTTGACTACTTGGGCAGAATCAGATAGTTGTAAAGTTAACTGCGTACATCTTTGCGCGTCTAAATCTACAATTGCTAACAACATTTCTGTTAAAATTTGCTGCGATCGCGGATCTAAACGACCCATCATGCCACAATCAATAATCGCTAAACGCCCATCATTGAGATAAAACAAATTCCCTGGATGTGGATCGGCATGGAAAAATCCATCTATATAAATTTGTTGAAAGAACGACCTAAACAATAAAGTAGTAATTTCTCGGCGTTTTTCACCAGGATTAATACCATTTTGTGTTGCTGAAATATCTGCCAAGAGTAGCGGCATTCCATTCAGCCATTCCATTACCAGTAACTTTTCTGTAGTTAAATCCCAGTAAATCTCTGGCACAACTAACTGCGTCGGATCAAACCAGCGACTTTTAGAAAGATTGCGTCGTAATTGGTCGGTGTAACCTGCTTCACGAGTAAAATCTAATTCTGCTAACAATGCGTTAGCAAATTCGTCAGCTAAAGTAACGACATCGTAATCTTGACCTATATCAGTAAGAGATACGATTTGTGCCAAACTTTTAATTAAGGTAATATCCTGAGCAATAATCCCATCAATCCCTGGACGCTGAATTTTTAACGCGACTTCTCTACCATCTGCTAAAGTGGCGCGGTGTGTTTGTGCGATCGAACCAGCAGCAACGGGTTCTTGATGAAATACAGAGAAGGTTTCTGAGATTGGCAGTTGTAACTGTTGCCGAATCACAGTTTCTACTTCTGACCAAGGTACGGGGGGGACATCAGCTTGTAGAGTAGATAAAGCATCAATATACGAAGATGGCAGTAAGTCAGGACGGGTACTTAATAGTTGTCCTAATTTGACATAAACAGGTCCTAAATCTACCAAAATATTACGCAATACTTCTGGTGTCGGTAGTTTAGGTTGATCGGGTTTACCGCCAGTCAGCAAGACTCGCATATAATCCCAACCGTTACGGAAGACAACCTCAAGAATTTCTCGCTGGCGGGAAGTAGTTTGCGTTAATGAAAACATAAGAATCAATTATCAATTAACAATTAACAATTATCAGTAAATCTTTCGGATAAGTTGAATTTTAGAGACTTAACAGCTTTGAGATTGAGGGCGGGTTTATATATATTAATGGTGTGTCGGCATAACCTGACGTGCAACCAGCCCCTACAAGGGGTGATCTGCCGGACATCATATTACTCCTCTCTCCTCTCCCCTCTCTCCTCCCTCCCTTGATAGCTAAGAGTTAATGTAAATATAAAGTTTTTTATACCTGCTGTGGATCTACTAAAAGGCTTGAATAACCAGGAAAAGGCTCGATTTTTTTACCAGTTTGCTGCTTTGCTTAAGGCTGGAATGTCAGTACAGCAAAGTCTGCTGTTGGCTAAGAACGATTTTAATGGATCGTGCCAACGGTATTTAAGTCGGGTTGCTGCTGCTGTGGGGTTAGGTCAGGATTTGGCGACAGCAATGGCTGTTGATGGTTACTTTGATCGGTGGACGATTAGTTTAATTAAGTTAGCAGAATATAGTGGTTCGTTAGTAGAAACATCTCAGCGTTTGGCAGCAGCTTTTGAGGCACAACAACGACGGGAACGCCTCTATCGTTCAATGAGATTATCAGTTAGCACGATGATTTGGAGTTTGCTGCTGGTAGTTGCAGTAATTTTTAATAAAAATGGCAATGTTTTGATGCAACCGAGTTTTTGGCTGAATGCGATCGCATTAGCTTTACTATTTGTAGGTGTGAATTTCTGGTTTCAACATTCTGGGACATGGTTACAGCCGTTGGTGGCGCAAATTCCTGGTTTGGGTAAAATCAACGAAGCGCGATCGCTCTTATATTTATCTGAGTTAGAGTTACCTTTAAGTTGCGGTGTTTCTATACTAACTGCTTTGGAATTGGTGCGCGATCGCATTCCCGATGTAGTTATGAAAAATAAGTTGACAACTGCGGCAAAATATGTTCGTGCGGGGCGTACTATTAGTGATAGCTTGCAAGGTAAGTTACCACCGATAGCTATTCAAATGATTCGCACTGGGGAAGAAACTGGTAATTTAGATGCAGCTTTTCAGAAATTAGCAGAATATTATGAGGGAGAATTAGAGCGAAGTCTTAAAGTGTTGCAAGGTATTATGCGACCTTTAAGTATTTTAGCGGTGGGTGGTTTAGTTGCTGTTTTGGGTATACAGATGCTTAATTCCTTAATTAACTCGCTTCCAGGTTAATTTGGTTTTTTATCGCAGATGTGAGCAGATAGACGCAGATGGCGCAGATGATTTAATAAAATTGGCTGGACTTTTGCTAGATATTTATTGTATTGAGAGCTTGCAACAAGTGCAATCACAGGTAATTAAAAACCTAACCCTCCTGCCCTTGCAGGGAAGGGGGATAAATCTTAAGCCCCTCTCCTTGTAGGAGAGGGGTTGGGGAGAGGTCACGCATTGAATTCGCGCGAATGCTATCCTTTATGGTGTCGCCTTTTTAGGTTCAGGTATTGTAATATCTACCGGAATCACATCTTTTGTTAATGTTGTCAGTGGTGGTTTGATATCGTTACCATTACCTACAACTAATGTCACAATTTTATTAGGTTGCAGATACTTTTGAGCTACACGCTGCACATCTTTAATTGTGGCTTTTTCCACATCACGTTGATAGCGAAAGATAAAATCTTGCGGGTAGTTGTAATATTCATATCGCATCAAACGTGACAATGTTTGCTCAGGTGTTTGGAAGTTGAAGACAAACGAGTTCAACACAGATTCTTTAGCGAAAGCAAGTTCTGCTGGCGTGATGGGTTCAGATTGAATCCGTTTGATTTCGGTAAAGATAGATTGAATAAATGGTACTGTCGCGTCAGAACGAGTTGACCCACCTGCAACAAACATCCCAGGATAGTCAAAAGCTGGATTCCATGTGCCGTAGACGCTGTAAGCAAGACCTTGGCGCGATCGCACTTGGTTAAATAAACGCCCTCCAAAGCCATTTAAGACACCATTGAGAACGTCTAAAGCAGGATAATCAGGATTGTTAAATTGACCCCCCAAATGACCCATCAGAATATTACTTTGAGTTAATTGGGGTTGATTTACTAGATAAACTCCTCCCTGTTTTGCTTGAGAAACTGCGGGTAAACCTGGGCGTTTGATTTGTGGGTTGGGTTTCCAGTTAGCAAATTGTTTTTGAAGGAGCGATCGCATCGCTTTACTATCAAAATCACCCACAATTCCCAATATCATATTATTGGGATAAAAATACTGTTGATAAAACTGTTGTAAATCTTCACGGGGAATATTATCTAAAGTTGCATACTCAACAGTACGAGCGTAAGGGCTATTTCCCCCATAAATTAATTTCCTAAATTCACGAGAAGCAATATCATCAGGTTCGTCATTACGACGAGCAATTGAACCCCGTAATTGTGTCTTGGCTAAATCAATCTTTTCTTGCGGAAATAATGGCTCGGTAATTACTTCAGCAAACAAGCCAAATACTTGCTCTAAATCTTCACTCAAACTAGAAAAACTAGCACTTCCAGAAGTAGTACCGATTCCCGTTTCTACAGAAGCAGCTTGCTGTTCTAGTAACTGGTTAAGTTGATCTGCTGAGTGGCGTTTAGTGCCACCACTACGCATGACTGTTCCAACTATCTCAGCTAACCCTATTTTGTTACCTGGCTCTAAGCGATCGCCAGTTTTAAATAAAGCTGTCCCACTTACAAGCGGTAACTCGTGGTCTTCCATTAAATAAACTACCATGCCATTTTCTAACTGAAAGCGGCTGTAATTTGGTAATTTAATTTCTGGTAATGGTGAAAAATTTAACTCTGTATAATGCTTTGCCGATGAAGCTAAAGCTGGCATTAATGAAGAAAAGAGTAAAAACGTCAGAGTTAAAATCCACGCGATCGGTCGCACTTTAGAAGCAAAAGGAAATAGGGATTTTGTAGGGGTAGCGCCCCCGTGCCTACCCCGCACTTTGATACCGTTTGTAGCTAATTTTCGCACGTATTTAGAGCCTAACTGCCAAGTTGCTTTAAGAGTTTTTAAACCACGAATAAACACAGATGTTTGCAGATAATCCAAGGATTTTTGAGAAAAGTTTTTAACGTTGTTTGGGTGTTGTTGATTTCGCCGATCTTGCATTTATTTCTCTCCACCCGCTTGTTTCGATAAAATCCGTCCAATTGTGCGATTTTCAGGTTTAAAAGTTGCTTGAGCCACTCGCTGAATATCTGCTGGAGTAACTGCTGCAATTTCATCCAACTTTTTAAACAAATTCCGCCAGCTTCCAGTCTTTACTTGATACTCTACTAAAGACTGAGCCATACCCATATTAGAATTAAGCGTTTCCAATAAACTAACCCGTGCTTGTTTTTTGACTCGTTGTAATTCCTGAGTTGATACAGGCTCTTTTTTTAACCGCTCAACTTCTGTGCTTAACGCCTTTGCTACTTCATCAACCGTGTGATTAGGAGCAGTCAGCGCATAAAGTAACATCAATGTCGGATATTTATCTCCTGGGAAACCATTCAAACCTTGAGCAGAAAGGGCTATTTGCTTTTCTTCTATCAAAGATTTGTAAAGGCGTGAAGTACGACCATCACTAAGAATACTAGCCATCAATTGATAAGCTGCATCATCAGGATGATTCATAGCTGGACGGTGGTAGCCTTCTAAATACCAAGGTTGAGAAGGTAGCTGCAATGTTACCTCCCGCGTTTCTGTCTGTGGTGGTTCTACAGGAAGTTTTTCCTCAACAGCAGATTTAGCTTTATAGCGACCAAAATAAGTTTGCGCTAACTGTTTAACTTGTGCTGAGTTGACATCGCCAACAACAGCCATCGTTAACTTACTTGGTTGATAATGAGTATCAAAGAATTGCTGTACGTCTGGTCTTGTTAGATTGCGGATATCTTGTGTATAGCCAATTACGGGACGGCGGTAGGGCTGTACCTTATAAGCTGTTTCTAAAAAAGCTTCGATCATCTGACCGATAGGTGAATTATCAGTCCGCATCCGGCGTTCTTCTAACACTACTTCTTTTTCTTTATAAAACTCTCGAAATACTGGATCTAAAAACCTTTCCGACTCCAGCGACATCCACAGTTCTAGTTTGTTAGAAGGAAAGCTATAAAAGTAAGTTGTGGAATCAGCAGATGTACCTGCATTCATGCCAACTGCGCCAGATTGCTCTACAATCTGACCAAATTCATTTTGCTTTTGATATTTAGCAGCTTCAGCTTCAACTTGCTCAAACTGCTGCTGTAGTTGAGTAACTTCAGTAGTTTTGCCAGCAGCTTGTGATGCTTTAATTTGCTCTGCTAACTGATCTAAGCGATCTAACAAAGGTTTTTCTGCTTGCCAGTTCCGCGTACCAATGCGGGTAGTTCCTTTAAAGGCTAAATGTTCTAAAAAGTGAGCTACACCAGTTTTACCATCTGGTTCGTTAGCACCGCCGACATCTGCGTATGTAATAAAAGAAACTATAGGTGCTTCGTGTCTCTCTAAGACTATAAACTTGATGCCATTTTCTAAGGTAAATTCGCTCACCTTATTGATGACGCGATCTAAGTATGGCTGAATTGACTCAGCAGGCGCAGGCGTTTCTGTACGTGCTAAGGCAACGCTTGGCAGCGTACCCCATCCGATTAGTAAGACGGCTAGAAACGTTGCCAGAATACGAGGACAGCGATATTGCCTGGACTTTTTTGGGAGCAAAAGGCTAGTTATCAACACTGAGATTAATTGCAAAAAAAAATTACAGAATTGGGTCATACAATGTGATTAATACTTCTATTTTCGACTATAAACGCTAAAGCAACTCACTCGCCAAAGCGCCCTAAGCTGACTTCTGGATTCTGACTCAAAATGTATGAAGCTTTTTTATGATTATGGTTCCAACAAAAGAAATAACGCTAGGGTGTTATTAGCAATCCATCCATCGGCTGATTAGCTATGCGAATTTTTCATCAACCCCCTCAGTCAGAGGAACAGACGCGCACTAAAATTTTAAAAGCGGCTCAAAAATTATTTGCACGGCAAGGGTATGATGGCACAACTACGAAAGATTTAGCTCAAGGTGCAGGGGTAGCAGAAGGCACTTTGTTTCGACATTTTGCGAATAAGAAGGCGATTTTAATTGAAGTAGCTACGCAAGGATGGGTAGATCTGCTTACTGATTTGTTGACAGAATTGAGCGAGATGGCTAACTATCAATCTGTTGCTCAGTTAATGTATCGGCGGATGTTAAATTTACGAGAAAATACCGATATGATGCGGGTTTGTTTTATGGAGGCGCAGTTTCACCCAGAATTGCGCGATCGCATTCAGTCAGAAGTGATTAGTAAAATGACTGATGTTGCTGAAGCCTTCTTTCAAACAGCAATGGATCGTGGCATTTATCGTCAGATGAATCCTAAAATAGTTGCTCAAGTATTTTTAGGAATGTTTGTAATTGCTGGCTTTAGTCACGAAACTCTTGTACAGCCCGGAGCATCTGTTTTTGAAATGAAGGAAATGGCGGAAGGATTAGCTGATATTTTTCTCAATGGTGTCTTAGCAAAAAACAATTAACAATTATCAATTAACAATTAACAATTATCAATTAACAATTAACAATCAGGACTTAGGTATAAAACCATTGTACGATCACGCTTCTACATTTATGCCACCACTACAAGCGGAGCCTGAGTATCTGCGTTCATCTGCGTTTATCTGCGGTTAATCTGCGTTCTAAAACAAATTAAATATTTTATCTAACGTTCCATAGCTACGCCTAAAATTGATAATTGATAATTGATAATTGTTAATTGTTAATTGTTAATTGTTAATTGTTAATTGTTAATTGTTTGTTGTGCTTGTTTAATCCATTGTTGCACCTGCTCAACTGAAGGACAAAGATCCTTGCGTTGCATCGTCGCTACTTGCAATCGCAAAATTTGTGGGTGTAATCTATGTATAGGAGTTTGAGCTAGTTGAGATACAGAAGCAATACCAGCGTGAAGTAATAAGCCACAATATTGACAGCCAACACTAGGAATACGAGCTAAATCTGCTAATGCTACCCATTTGTTAATGTATTGAATATGAAGCTGCAAACGATTTGCTAGTTCTAGCCTAGCGGTTGAAGTCTTGGCTATTTGCAGTAACTCACCAGTTGTTTTAATACCTAATTCTAGTAGTTGCAATTGATTTTCTTTGCTCAAACCAGCTAGTTGCTCAATTGACCAACTGTATGATTGGATAGTATTTCGCTGAATCTTAGATTTAGAAGGCATATATTTTAATCTAAATTTAAACTATTTTTATATTCTCGCAAAATTAACTCAAGCTTGAAAGGTAGGAACCGATGATTATAGCTAATAACGATGTTGCAGAAACACTTCTGAAAAGACGGCAACGACTAGCGGAATTAATTGATTTTCCGGTAATTTTATGGTCGGGATGTGCGACACCGCGCAATTTTCCCGCAAATTTATTTCCATTTCGCGTTAGTAGTCATTTTCTCTACTTTGCAGGTTTGCCTTTAGAAAATGCTGCAATTCGTTTAGAGGGTGGCAAGCTAGAATTATTTATAGATAATCCCCATCCTAGCAGTATTCTCTGGCATGGAGAGATGCCCACAAGAGAGGAAATTGCCGAGACTATGGGGGCGGATGCTGCTTTTCCTATGGCAGAATTGGGATTAAAATCTGTAGATGCTGCAACAATTGCGGTTCAGGATGCTTGTACTTATCTGAAACAATGTGACATTCTCGATAGAGCCGTTTCAGAGGCATCAACACCAGAGGGAATTGATTTAAAGTTAGCACAGGCGATCGCATCTCTACGTTTAACACACGATGCTGGCGCGTTAGCAGAATTACGTTCCTCGGCTGCTTGTAGTGTAGCAGTACACAAAGTAGGAATGGCAGCAACACGCAACGCCAAAACGGAAGCAGAAGTGCGTGGCGCAATGGAAGGTGTAATTATTGCCCATAACATGACTTGTGCTTATGGCAGTATTGTCACCGTTCATGGGGAAGTATTACACAATCAACATTATCATCATCCGATCCAACCAGGAGATTTATTATTAGCAGATGTTGGTGCAGAAACCGCAACAGGATGGGCTTCTGATATTACGCGCACTTGGGCTGTATCTGGTAAATTCTCCTCTACCCAACGAGATATTTATGATCTAGTTTTAGCTGCCCATGATGCTTGTATTGCAAAAATTTACCCTGGTGTTGAGTATCAGGATATTCATCTGTTAGCAGCAAAAGTTATTGCTCAAGGTTTGGTAGATTTAGGCATTCTTAAAGGCAATGCCGATGATTTAGTAGCAATGGATGCTCATGCTTTATTCTTCCCACATGGAGTAGGACATTTATTAGGTTTAGATGTCCATGATATGGAAGATTTGGGAGATTTAGCAGGGTATGAACAGGGGAGAAAAAGGAGTGATCGCTTTGGTTTATGCTATTTAAGATTAAACCGCCCTTTACGTGCAGGAATGCTAGTAACAATTGAGCCAGGATTTTATCAAGTTCCTGGTATTTTAAATGATTCAGAATGTCGTGAAAAATATCAAGATGTAGTGAATTGGGAGCGTCTTGAACAATTTAGCGATGTGCGTGGGATTCGCATCGAAGATGATGTTTTAGTGACAGAAACAGGAAGCGAAGTATTAACAGCAGAATTGCCAACGGATGCGGATAGTATTGAGCAAATGGTAAAAAATACGTGAAAAAATGACGCAACTATCTTCTCATAAAAAAGCTCGTCGTGGCAGAATATGATTGCAGGGAAAAATCTAATTTTGCAATAATTCATCCAAAAACCACTTTTCGTCTAAAGTTTGTTCTATATTTAAAGGAGGTAAAGCCGGAAAAATCTCTAAATTTAGCCCCGTTTTTACGCTAACGATATCACGAGCATCCGCATAGCATTCGGCAAAAATTTCTGCTAAATAAGGCTTTAAACTGGGATTTTTTTTAAGTATCCTTAATATTTGTTTGCGCTGTTCAATAATTGTCCCCTTCCACCCACGCTCATTATATTCTCTTTCCATTTCCCAATAAGCTAGTTTTAGTAAATGTTCCAACAAGATAATCAAGCGATTTTCTAATTCTTGCTGCTGTTGTTTACCCAAACTATCTAACTCCTCTATTAAATTTTCCCAATCAACCACATCTAAATTTTTATCTTTAAGCTGTTTTATGGTTGTTTGAATCCAGAGGTAATAATCTTTTTTGTAAAGAGTAGTTATGAAGGATTTAACAGTCATTCGATTATAAAAATTGTAATTAGAGTGAAGTTTCATAAATATTATAATTAAATCGCTAACAAAATTGTTATAATATTGTCAAATATTAATTTTTCCCTATAATGGCAAAAGTTGATTTTTGTTTCTATGGTGAACTGAATTTCTTTTTACCGCCCAAAAGAAAAAATATAAGCTTCACGCATATATTTGAAGAACATCCTTCTATCAAAGATATGATTGAATCTTTTGGTGTGCCTCATCCTGAAGTGAGCTTTATTTTTGTTAACAATAATACAGTTGATTTTTCTTATTTGGTGCAAGATGGCGATCGCATCAGTGTATATCCCATTTCTCAAGCTGAGACTATCAGACAAACCCACCCTCAACCCTTAATATCTGTCGCACCGCCACCGCTACCTATTCCAAAATTTGTTATTGATATCCATTTAGGTAAACTAGCAACATCTTTGCGAATGTTAGGTTTTGATACCTTGTATCGCAATGATTATGGAGATGAGGAATTAGCTTATATTTCTAGTACAGAGGAGCGGACTTTGTTGACGCGCAATCGCGGATTATTAATGCGTAGTATTGTTACTTACGGATATTATGTACGCTCAACTAATCCTCAGCAACAAATATTAGAAGTAATGAAACGCTTTGAATTATTTAAAACCGCTAAACCATTTGATAGATGTATTCGTTGTAATGGTTTACTAGAATCCGTTGCTAAAGAAAGTATTCTTGACCAAATACCTCCTCAAGTTCAGCAAATAGATAAATTTCATCGCTGTATTGAGTGCAGTCAAATTTACTGGAAAGGTTCCCACGTTGAAAAAATGCAACAAGTTGTTGAAAGTTTGCTTAACTCTCAACCCTAACTAAACTTAGCCAAAAATATCTTATTACATCTGTGTTTATCTGTGTTTATCTGTGGTTAATTACCTAAATTTTTTATAAAAATCATGATTGAGTTTGAGGAAAAACTTCTGTGAGATTAAGAGATAATTCAGGAAAGCCGGGTAGAGGCACTACAGAATTAGGTAAAAAGATGTGCTTGTTAGCATATCCAAAATTACCGTGCTGATCTTGATATGGCTCACTGTAAGCTTCTAAACAATTAGTTACTAAATTAAATATCCAATAATTTGATATTCTGGCTTCTGCATATAGAGCTAATTTAACTTCTTGGTCATACTTCAGGGAAGAATCTGCTACCTCAATAACCAGTAAAAGATCCGCAGAAATAGGATGATTAGATAAATAATTGTCAGATTTATTACGCGCAATTACTACATCTGGTTCTGGTTCACTATCGGGAGGTATGATAATTGGTTCTTGTCCTCGCACAATAGCGCGTTTTCCTAATAACATAACTAACTTCCCAATGAGAAGTGAGTTGCAGACAGAATGTGGTGTACCTTTTGCTGCCATTTCTAATATTTGTCCGCGAATTAATTCTACTCGCTCATTTTCAATAAAGAAACCTAGTTCTGATAAACGATGATATTCAGATATAGTAAAGCGTTTAACAGTTACAGCACTCATAAATGGTTAATTAAGCAAACAACGTATAATCTCATTCTTATTCAATTATGAGAAGGCAGAGCCTTCATTACTTGTTCCCAGGTTGAACCTGGGAACGAGTACGAGTACCTAGCTTAGGGGGAAAAATCCAATCAAAGTCCCCCTTATTAAGGGGGATTTAGGGGGATCTCACCGACAGAAACGGAGCCAATAAAGTTTGAAAACTCACAGGGTGGAGTTTTAAGCAACAGGTTGAGGTTGATTTACTGCCACAATATAATCTTGCAACGCTTTTACCTCCATTGGCTGTAATTGCAAACAGCGAATTGCTGCTGCTGTAGCTTTGGCACTAGCAATTGTAGTAATGAGCGGAATTTTGTATGTCAAAGCACTACGACGAATTAAACGACCATCTGCCTGTGCTTCTTCACCAGAAGGTGTGTTAATAATTAGCTGAATTTGCTCGTTTTTAATAAAATCCAGCACATGAGGACGACCTTCATGCAGTTTTAACACTAATTCCACATCTATTCCATGCTCTTTTAAAACACGGCGCGTGCCTTCTGTGGAGACAATATGGAAGCCTAATTCGATCAAATCTTTAACTACAGGCACAACTGACGCTTTATCGCGGTCATTTGTGGAGACAAACACGGTTCCAGATAAAGGTAAACGTTGACCTGCGGCTAAGGCGGCTTTGGCAAATGCCCGTCCAAAGTCAACATCAATACCCATAACTTCCCCAGTCGATCGCATTTCTGGTCCTAAAATAGTGTCAGTACCAGGGAATTTTTCAAATGGCAGTACAACCTCTTTAACTGCAATATGTTTGGGAATAAATTCCTCAGTAATACCAAGCTCTTTTAATGTCTTTCCAGACATAATTCTAGATGCTAGTCCAGCTAGGGGTATACCTGTGGCTTTAGCAACAAAAGGTATAGTGCGGGAGGCGCGGGGGTTAGCTTCTATGATGTAGACTTGTTCACCTTGAACTGCAAACTGGATATTCATTAGCCCAATGACTTTGAGTGCTTTGGCTAACTGCACCGTCCAAGTGCGAATAGTGTCTAGGATATCACTAGATAGGGAAACGCAAGGCAAAGAACAAGCAGAATCGCCAGAGTGAATCCCAGCTTGTTCAATATGCTCCATAATACCGCCAATTATTACTTTGCCAGTATGATCTGCGATCGCATCTACATCCACCTCAATTGCATTCTCTAAGAATTTATCAATTAAAATGGGATGATCTGGCTCAACTTGCACTGCATACATCATGTAGCGTTCAAGTTCCAGATCAGAATAAACTATCTCCATCGCCCGTCCACCCAATACATAAGAAGGACGCACAACGACAGGATAACCAATGCGACGCGCTACTTGTAGAGCATCATCATAACTCCGAGCCATACCATTAGCAGGCTGCTTAATATCTAATTCCCGCAAAATCTGTTCAAATCTTTCACGGTTTTCGGCAATATCAATAGACTCTGGTGAAGTACCCCAAATTTTAGTGAGGAGGGGGGAGTCTGAGGCGTTTATTTGATTCAAGTATTCTTGCAGTGGTAGAGCAAGTTTTAGTGGGGTTTGACCACCAAATTGCACAATTACCCCTTCTGGTTGTTCTGCTTCTATAATATTGAGAACATCTTCCCTTGTTAAAGGCTCAAAGTAGAGGCGATCGCTCGTATCATAATCTGTTGATACTGTCTCAGGATTTGAGTTAACCATAATTGTCTCAAAGCCGTCTTTCCGTAAGGCATAAGACGCATGACAGCAACAGTAATCAAATTCTATCCCTTGCCCAATCCGGTTAGGACCACCGCCTAAAATCATCACCTTGCGACGATCAGAAGGAATTATTTCTGATTCCTCCTCATAGGTGGAATAATAATAAGGAGTCTGCGCTTCAAACTCAGCAGCACAAGTATCTACAAGTTTGTAGGCTGGAACTACTCCTAATTGTTTGCGATATTGCCGTACCTGATCTTCTTTCGTTTTAGTCGCGTAAGCAATTTGGCGATCGCTAAAACCTTGGCGTTTAATATCCCATAACTGTTCTTTCGTTAATTCAGTTAACGGAGTACGCTTGAGTAAATTCTCAGTTACTAAAAGTTCCTCCATTTTTTCGAGAAACCAAGGGTCAATATTAGTTAACTCGTAGATTTCCTCTACTGTCATGCCTAACTTCAACGCATGACGTACTGTAAATATCCGTTCTGGGTTAGGAGTGCGTAAACCTGCCTGTACTTGAGGCAAGGAAGGTAGTTTTTCCACCCCATCGCATCCCCAACCAGCGCGTCCTGTTTCAAGCGATCTGAGCGCCTTCTGGAATGACTCTTGGAACGTCCGTCCAATTGCCATTGCTTCTCCCACCGACTTCATTTGTGTTGTCAGAGTTGCTTGAGAACCAGGGAACTTTTCAAAGGCAAATCTGGGAATTTTTGTGACTACATAATCAATAGTTGGCTCAAAGGAAGCAGGAGTTTTCTTAGTAATATCGTTAGGAATTTCATCTAACGTATAACCAACCGCTAACTTAGCAGCAAACTTGGCAATTGGGAAACCAGTTGCTTTAGATGCTAAAGCTGAACTACGGCTAACGCGCGGGTTCATTTCAATCACAATAAAATCGCCGTTGGTAGGATTCACTGCAAACTGAATATTAGAACCACCTGTTTCTACACCAATTTCGCGGATAATCTTAATCGACGCATCCCGTAGGCGTTGATATTCCTTATCTGTCAGAGTTTGGGCTGGGGCGACGGTAATAGAATCACCCGTATGAATCCCCATCGGGTCAATATTTTCAATTGAGCAGATAATTACCACGTTATCTGCTAAATCTCGCATTACTTCTAGTTCGTACTCTTTCCAACCCAATAAGGATTGTTCAACCAAAATCTGAGAAACTGGGGAGGCATCAATACCACCTTGTGCCATTTCTTCATATTCTTCTTGGTTGTAAGCAATACCGCCACCCGCACCACCTAAAGTAAAAGCAGGGCGAATAATTAACGGATAACTACCAATTTGATGAGCTATAGCTTTTGCTTCATCTAAATTATGAGCAATTCCAGATGGGCATACGTCCACGCCAATCCGTTCCATTGCTTGTTTAAATAGTAGGCGATCTTCGGCTTTCTCAATTGCTGGTAATTTTGCCCCAATTAACTCAACGCCGTACTTCTCCAGCACACCATTTTTTGCTAAAGAGACAGCAAGATTTAAGGCAGTTTGACCGCCCATTGTCGGTAATAGCGCATCTGGTCGCTCTTTGGCAATTACTTTTTCTACCAATTCTGGTGTTAGCGGTTCTATATATGTGCGATCTGCGGTTTCCGGATCGGTCATAATTGTTGCTGGATTTGAATTGACCAGCACTACCTCATATCCTTCTTCTCGAAGGGCTTTACAAGCTTGAGTACCGGAATAGTCAAATTCGCAGCCTTGTCCAATTACAATTGGACCAGAACCCAGTAGCAGGATTTTGTGGAGGTCGTTACGGCGAGGCATAGGGGTTCGTCACTCGTGAGAAGATCAGTGTATGAAAGCTTTCAGCATTCGGCATTCAGCATTCAGCTTTTGTTCAATTTACTCACAATGCTTGAAGCATAATTGAAAGCTGATAGCTTGTAACTTTAGGCTGATTAGATTAGTAAATCCAAATTATTTTAACAATCCCTGCAATATTTCCCTGTTCTGTATGAACTAATTACAGAGGATAGTGAAGCGGTAATTCAATTCTTACCTCTCCCCAAACCCCTCCCCTACTAGGGGAGGGGCTTTGAAATTCCCCTTTCCCTCCTCCCTCCTCTCTCCTCTCTCCTCCCTAATTAAGAAACACGCCTCCAGTAGGGTTAATCGTCATGGCTTTGCGATCCAAGTCGAGATTCGATGTCTCTTTTAATGTCACGGTCAACATTCCAGGTTCTGAGTTAGCTTGGGGAGTAACCAAAATTAGCCCACCATCTTGCCGTTCAAATATGATGTTTACAGGTGTGCGTAGGTTAGCTAAAGTCACATTCCCGCGACCTTGTAATATGCGATCGTTAGTATCGCCAACTACTTGATAAGCGATCGCCGCATTAGTTGTATTTACAATATTGACCTTGACTATGCCATTAAGTGGAAGAACTGTGGCAACTGGGGTTTCTAGTTGCTCTGGTGCTGGATAAGAAGCATCACCTCTGGATATTGAGGGGGGTAGATTACGAGTCGCTGTCAAGGGAATATTAGCGCCTCGTTGTACTTCTATATCTGGCTTGCGAAATGGTGCAGATAGGCGATCATTAGGTTGAGGTGCTGGCGGTATCCTGCGAGTACTTTCCCAGGGTATACCAATACTAGGAGGTGAGGACGGGATCTCGCTGGAATTATTTTGCCAGGATGTATCTATATTTTGATCTAAAGAGGAAATCTCGGTGGGAGTACTTTGCCCAGATGTATTTATCTTTGGAGGCGTTTGGGGGATCTGGGCGGTGGTATTTTGCCAAGTTGGAGCAAAATCTAGTGATGGGTTAGCGGCAGTAATTGGCAGAGATGGCAAGATCCTTTCCATACCCACAAGTTGTTGAGGAATTGGGCAAGGGGGAAGTGATGACGGCGGCTTAATTGGTTGCGGAGTGGTATTAATAACTGGAACTGGTATCGCGATCGCTTGTGGCGGAGTTGGTTTACTACCTGGAACAGGTTTAGCGATCGCTGGTGGTGGTGAATAAACAGGACAAGGAAGCGCGGTCAAAATTCCCTGGCTGTTTGAGGGATTTTCTGGAAAATTGGTTTGGTTAGTGTTGACTTGAGCGATCGCAGGTAATGCCAACAGCAGGCTGCCAAACATATATGCAACTAACTCCACCTTTTTGAATAGTTGACTAATTTGAGCCATATTTGCTCTCCCCATGCCTGCATCAAGCGTTATATATTATCAGAGATACGATATGATATGACGTTCAAGTAACAAAAAAAGTTTGCTTGATAACTAACAATAATAAAATTCGCTCTGAACAATTAGCCAGAACGAATTTTATTGATATTATTTGATTAAGGGCAGAAACTTAAGCTTGCTCCCAAAGTTCCTTGATTTTATCGGGTAAGAAGCCGGAGATTTCTTTAATCCGTTCTTCAGATAATTCGTCTTTAGTAGCTTTAAATACTGCTTGTACCACAAATTCTACATTTGAGCCTGATGGTAAACCAGCTTCTTGTTTAATGCGGAATAAAAATGTATCAGATTTGATGATCAGGGGTGGACGAATCCGGCTGAGGAAATGAACAATTGGATTTGTATCTTTCCAAAGATCTGCAATCTCGTTTTGTAAAGCCTTATCTTCAGTAGGCTCCATTTCTTCATGCAGTTCGCTAGTTACCCGATCTGCTGCTTCATTTGTCATCATGTCACGCATTGTACGGAACACGACTTCACTAATATCTCTGGCATCAAAAAGATCGGTAAGATTACCTCGGATCATGACTTTCTCAAGGAAAGGCATATCTTTTGCAGCAATTGAAGTTGCTGGACCTTCGCGTAGAGCTTGAGGAGGATTTGCCTCCATTTTCTCTAGCATTTTACGACCTTTTTCAGTTAATTCTGCACTTTTAAAAGCAATCAGGTGAGGCAGGGGACCATCTGCGGAGCCATAAGTATTGGCAATTCTAAAATCAAATTCTTTTGGGTTAGCGGCATCAGGAGTATCTTCCTGATTTCCATAGGCATTCCCAGTGAATTCTGCGTTGATATACTGTTTTTGATTTAAATAATCTAAGTGTCCCAAAAGATCGCTAGGGCTAAGATCGCGACCAGCTAAGTCAGACTCGGTAAATTTAACTTCCTGCTGTCCTTGTCCGTCGCTTTCGCTGATCTTTTTTAGCAGGATGTAAGCAACATCTTCTCGTAAATTAATTGGCATAAAATTCTTCTCAATTTTTCTAATATGATGATTAAGGCTGTGCAAATATGACCACTACTGAGGTATAAATCAATTGATTGCTATGACTATAAAGCAAATCAAAAAATTGATTTTAAGCTACTTATTTAAACAGTGGTCAAACACTTAAGTTTTAGCCTGCCTTTGACGTTAATATTTGTAATATGTTGTCTGCATCTGTCACAGGAAGCATTTAATAAATTGGAAAGTATAAATATAGGAAGACATCTGCCATTAGGAGTATTTCAAAGGGATATTGCTTGATGGCGCGATTCTCCTATTGTCGTCGCTTGCGCTATCGCAAGGTAACAGTTACGGTAGTACCTTGATTAAGCTTGCTATCGATCTGAATCTGACCTTGATGATGTTCTACAATTGCTCCGGCGATCGCTAATCCTAACCCTGAACCTGCTACTTTACTATGAGTACGAGAAGAATCTACACGATAAAAGCGGTGGAATATCTCAGGTAAAGCATCTTCTGGAATACCAATTCCTGTATCACTAACTTTCACTTGCAGTTGGAAATGGTTATTCCTACCAATTTGTTGCAACTTCACCCCAACCTTCCCCCCTGCGGGTGTGTATTGCACTGCATTACTCACAAGATTTGTGAACAAACGCGCTAACTCATCCCAGTCGCCTTGCATGGTAAATATATCTTCTGCTGTCTCAGCAGTGGTATTAATAACTGGCTCAATAATATCTAGTGATAAAATAATATCTTTTGATGCTGCAACAAGTTGTTGTTCTTCAATTACATCCATTAATAAAGCATCTAGTGGAACCGATACAAAATGCGGTTGTACTATCCCACTATCCTGTCTAGCTAGAAATAGCAAATCATCTACTAAACGCCCTAATCTGCGGGTTAATCTTTCTACAATTTGCAATTGTTGGCGATAATGTTGCGGTATGGGTTCGGGATCTGCTAGTGCTACTTGCACATTAGTTTGAATCATTGCAATAGGATTCCTTAATTCGTGGGAAGCATCAGCAGTAAATTGTTTGAGGCGTTGATAAGATTCTCTTACTGGTTCTATTGCTAACCCAGAAAGAAACCAACCAATACCAGCAACAGAAATTAGCATAATTACAATACCAATACTGAGATCGACTATTAATTGGCGACTAGGTTTTGTGACTTCAAACCAAGGATGACTAACACGCAAATATCCCATCACATGACGACCAATTTCTACTCTTTCTGTTACTTGTCGTAATAAATGATCTGGAGAAACATAAACTGTTTCGCCAGTACGATTAGGATAAATGGGAATATTTAGGGGTTCTGATAAGGTAGACCAAAGTAATTTTCCTGTGGGACTAAACCACTCTAGATCGATATGATCGTCTTCTACGGTGTCGCTATTGTCTCGAAAACTGGATTCGATATTAACGTGCAATTCAGAGGGTGTAGTGTCAAGTGGTTCAATGATGAGCGAGCGCGTTACTACTTCAACTACATGATTGAGGGTATCATCAACACGCTCAATTAAAGTGCTACGAACATATAAATAAACACCACTAGCAAAAAATAGCAATAGTACAGCAGTAATTGTTGTGTACCAAAGTGCTAAACGGCGACGAGTTGCTTGAAACATGAAACAATCAGTTAGTAACTATAAAAATACTACTCTCACTGCTTAGAAAAATTACATCTCTAGCAGTCGCCAAGGCAGTTAGGATAAAATCTATTTTGAAACCCTTGGGAACAAAGGCTTTTAAGAAAGCTGGCTGCTGTAGGCGCTCTGCGTCGTGGCGAGTTCATGCCGTCAGGCTTTAGCCTAAGCTGACTGCTATAAATTGAGAAATTCGTTTAATAAGTTAAAGGATAATAAAAAAAATGATAAATTAAGACAATATAGTAATTTTATGATTATATAAAAACCAGTTTTCGCTATTTGTAATAATACTTAATTCTTCCTTTAAATAATCTAGTGCTAGATGTTGTGGGTTAAGAGTATTCCAATGGTTCAAACCTTGCTTACACCAGCAAAAGGTCAAATTATCTACAAAAGTACTTTCAATTACCAATACATCTCTAAGAAGAGGTTTCTTGTCAAAAGCACTAAAAACATCCCAAATTACGGTTTTTTGGGGTAATGAATTCCACCAATAAATAATTTTAGTATAATTCTCTTGGTTTAAGCTATAAGTATTGCTTTTAGACCAAGAAATAGGTTGTAAACTTATTGGCTTTATATAATGTTTTGACATAATAAAGTAATATTTAAGCTTAAGTATGATTAGTTGTTATAAAAGATCAGCATTCAATTTTGTCGTAGTGGAACGTAACGTTGCTTTGTTTGCAAGCATTAACCAACTTAAAGTCAAGAGTTAAATGCTTATTTTTGCAATAAAACTCACAAAATTATTTTTTTTGCTGATAGTTTGTTGTTTAAGGCTTAGTATAAATACCAGTATGTCATAGGGTTGTTTGCGATCGCGTTTGCGAAATGTATAACTTAGTGTATAAGATGTATAACTTCCACTTTTTCACCGATTTAAGGCGGATGAAGATTGAGTTGAAGTGATTTTAGTCGGTAAACGTAATAATGATGAGGTCTACAAGAAACTAGACCGTTTATTAGGATAATGCAGTGTGCGTGTATGTGCGATCGCGTAGCGTGCGCGTCAGCGCAATCGCATCTCTAGCCCTACCTTTTACCAAATTTTATTTAAATTTAATACAAATCCAGGTAACACATCTTCACCGTTGACAGTATCAGGAGAATTTAAAACTTCTACTTGTTGGTTTTGGCGATAAATTTCTACTTGTTTTGTTTGCGGATCAATTAACCAAGCTAAACGCACACCATTATCAATATATTCCTGCATTTTTTCGCGCAAAGTTTTAATTGCATCGCTACTAGAGCGTAATTCAATCACAAAATCAGGAGCTATAGGAGAAAATTCTGATTTTTTCTGAGTTTCAGTTAAACTGTTCCAACGTTCATTACTTACCCAACTAGCATCAGGAGAACGAACAGCACTATTAGGAAGAGTAAAACCTGTGGAGGAGTCGAAAACTATGCCTAAATTTGTGCGATCGTTCCAGTTCCATAATTGAGCATTTAACCGAGAATTTATTTGACCAGTCCAGGGGAATGTAGGGGGCATAATAATTACTTCTCCACTAGCAGTTAATTCTAGGCGCAAGTCTTGATTAGCTTGGCAGATTTCTAAAAATTGCTCTGGGGTAATTTTAGGGATAGCAATGGTAAAAGTATTCATCGGCTGATAATTTCTGCCTGTTTTAATACTTACATTATAGATATGGCTCAGTTTTACGACCAGAACAACCTATTAATTTAGAACCTAATCAACGCTATCTGACCGCAATCATTGCTGAAGACAACCAACCAGGAGATGCTTGGGATGGCATTATTGCTGCGATCGCTATTAATTTAGCAACTGGTCAAGGTGTACTTCACTTTTGGGGAATACTATAATCCCTCATGTTAGGGTTATTAACTTAATTACCCTGGTAATATTTTCAAGCTGTTGATAAAAAATTTGTTTTTTGGAGTTAATAAAATGGAATCTTTGCAAGAAAAGACAAAACAACCGTATACTGAAGCTGCAATTAATATTGAGCAAGGTTTTACACCTAATGCAGAGGTCTGGAATGGTCGCTTTGCAATGATTGGATTCGTTTCAATCCTCATTATTGAAGTATTAAGCGGACAAGGAATTGTTGACTTTTGGGGCAGTCTGCTAAGTCCTCTGTGGTAATTGTTTAAGTGGTTATCGGTGACTGGTAATTAGTAAAAATTATTTAATTATCAGCACTGGGAAATTTGATAAATTTAGCAATGTGTAGGGGCGGGTTGCAAAGTAAATTAAGTATTTACAGATATCTTGGTTAAACCCGTCCTTACTAAAAAATTAAGGTGCAGAGGATCTTCAAATTGATTCGGGATAACAGGCAAATTCAAGTTTTTCCCTGTTTATTGTTGTTCTATCTCTAGCAGTGTTTTAGCAACATCCTGAGCAATTTCGACAACCTCTTCTATGGTTGAACCTTCTGCCACTAATTCTGGCGATCGCACTTACACACACGCCATGCGATCGCTTAAAATAAAAAATATACTCAACATCAATATAATATATGTCTGCTAACGAACAATTAACTGCCATTTTTGATGGCTCAGTTTTACGACTAGAACAACCTATTAATTTAGAACCTAATAAACGCTATCTGATCGCAATCATTGCTGAAGACAACCAATCAGGAGATGCTTGGGATGTTTTAGAAAATTTAGCTGGTACTATTGAAGCACCCGAAGATTGGTCAAGCGAACATAATCATTATTTGTATGGAACAAATAAACAGCATTCTGAAGCTTGATTATGACTCCAGATAGACTGTTTTTGGATACCGCCTTTATTCAAGCATTGCTGAATTCTCGCGATCAGTATCATTTGCAAGCTAAAAAGTTATTACCTCGTGTAAAAAATGCTGATGAAGTTTGGATAACAGAAGCAATCTTAATTGAAGTTGGTAATGCTTTAAGTGCTTTTAATCGTAAAGCTGCTGTTCAATTCATCCAACAATGCTACCAAACACCTAATATCAAAGTGGTAAGTGTTGATAATCAACTTTTAAATAAAGCGTTACAACTCTATCAAAAGCGCCCTGATAAAACCTGGGGATTAACTGACTGTATCTCTTTCGTCGTCATGCAAGAGCAAAGTTTGATTTATGCAGCAACAGCCGATAAACACTTTATTCAAGCAGGATATCGTGCTTTATTGCTAGAAATAGATTAATGTTTGCATTTAATCGCCTCCAAGTTCTTACAAAGTGGCTCAACATTATAAACATATACAACTATTATTTCCCCTCCCTGTAAACGGGGAGGGGGTGGGGTTTTACAATTAACGCCCCAGCATCTTATCCCGCAAATGCTTAATGCGATCGCGCAATTTCGCCGCCTCCTCAAACTCTAACTTCTTCGCTGCATCCTTCATCTGCGCTTCTAACTGCGTAATTAACTGCGGAATTTGCTCTAAAGATAGCTCATCTGCTTGCTCAAAAACAGTTTCTAACTGTTGCGAATTCAATCGTCGCGACACATCTAAAAACGCCAGAATTGAATTACCAGATTTCTTAGCAATTGATTGCGGTGTAATATTGTGCATCCGGTTGTATGCAAACTGAATCCCCCGACGGCGATCAGTTTCATCAATTGCTTTAACCATACTATCGGTTAAATTATCAGCATATAAGATCGCTTGTCCGCGCACATGACGCGCCGCCCTACCAATAGTTTGAATTAGCGATCGCTCTGCACGCAAAAACCCCTCTTTATCCGCATCCAAAATCGCTACCAAAGATACCTCTGGTAAATCCAACCCTTCCCGCAACAAGTTAACCCCAATTAACACATCAAACTTACCATCACGCAAATCTTGCATAATCTCAATGCGTTCAATAGATTGAATTTCTGAGTGTAGATAGCGCACCTGCACTCCACGATCTTGCAAATATTCCGTGAGATCTTCCGCCATCCGCTTAGTTAAAGTGGTAATCAATACCCGTTCATTCAGTGCAACCCGTTCTTGAATTTCACTCAAAAGATCATCAATTTGTCCTTCCGTCGGACGCACAAATATTTCAGGATCAAGCACCCCAGTAGGACGAATTACCTGTTCTGCAACCCTTCCTTCTGATATTTCAATTTCCCAATTTCCAGGCGTTGCAGAGACAAATATACACTGATTTGCCTTATCCCAAAACTCCTCAGCTTTTAACGGGCGGTTATCAGCAGCACTAGGTAAGCGAAAACCATGCTCAATTAATACCCGCTTGCGCGACTGATCGCCGTTATACATTCCCCGAAGTTGTGGTATAGAAACGTGGGATTCATCTATTACTAACAACCAATCTTTAGGAAAATAATCAATCAAACATTCTGGCGATTCACCTGGAAGTCTTCCAGCTAAATGACGAGAATAATTTTCTACCCCGTTGCAATAACCTACTTCCTGCAATAACTCTAAATCATAGCGAGTACGCTGATCTATCCGTTGCGCCTCTAAAAGTTTACCAGCACTTTCTAGTTCTAAAATCCTCTGCTTAAGTTCTGCTTGAATTGCATTGCAAGCTTCTTCCAAGCGATCTTCTGGAGTGACAAAGTGACGCGCTGGATAAACATTTATTGCATCCAGACTTTGGATAATTTCCCCTGTGACTGGATCGACATAGCGAATTGCGTCAATTTCATCGCCAAAAAATTCTACTCGGATAATTCTATCTTCATAAGCGGGACCAATTTCTAAAACATCCCCCCGCACTCGAAAACGCCCTCTACCCAGATCTAGATCGTTGCGAGAGTATTGCACATTGGCTAAATCTCGCAGCAATGCACGTTGATCAACTTCCATTCCCACCCGAAACGGAATAGACGCTTTTAGGTATTCTGAAGGCATACCTAAACCGTAGATACAGCTAATTGATGCTACAACGATCACATCTTTACGTTCAAACAGCGATCGCGTCGCTGAATGTCGCAGCATATCTATTTCCTCATTAATCGAGGCGGTTTTCTCTATATATGTATCCGTAGTTGGAATATAAGCTTCTGGCTGATAGTAGTCGTAGTAACTAACAAAGTATTCAACCGCATTATTCGGGAAGAATTCCCGCAACTCATTACAAAGCTGTGCTGCTAAGGTTTTATTGTGGGCTAACACCAGCGTTGGCTTACCAATTTTTTCAATCACGGCAGCGATGGAGAAGGTTTTCCCCGTACCCGTCGCGCCCAGCAAAGTTTGAAAACGATTACCTGCTTGGAGATAAGAGGTAAGTTGTGCGATCGCTTGTGGTTGATCGCCTGTAGGTTGAAATGGAGCTTGCAGACGAAATTGCGTCATTAAATTGCGAATTTTGAATACAATAATTTTTTATTACCAGAAATTCTGGGTTTAAAGCCCCGCACTTTCAGGGCGGCTTTCTTCCTTAAGTTTGTCAATCCAATCTTCAATCATTTGAGTCATAGTTTTTTCCCTACTCTGCGCCACTCTCCTCAGTTTTTGCAGTCTCGAAGCAGATATTCGTAAGCTAAGTCTTTCTCTATTCATCTATCTACCCAATATCTAGCCAATTATGTTATAATACTAGCATGAAAACCTTGAAGTTTAAGTTGTACGGTCACAAGCGTAATAGATATCTCAAGCGCACAATTAATGCTGCTGGGGTAATCTACAACCATTGCATTGCACTTCACAAACGGTACTATCAGATGTGGGGCAAGCATTTGAACTGTGCTAAACTTCAGGCTCACGTTGCCAAACTGAGAAAGCGTAACCCCTTTTGGCAGTTGGTAGGTTCTCAAGCTGTACAAGATATTTGCCAACGGATTGATAAAGCATACCAACTATTTTTTAAACACCACAAATCATGTGTTAGACCACCAGGATTTAAGAAGGTTAAAAAATACAAATCTTTCACCCTAAAACAAGCTGGTTATAAATTTTTAAGTGGTAATAGGGTAAAAATTGGGAAGAAAGTTTATCAATTTTGGAAGTCGAGAGAGATAGAAGGGGAAATCAAAACTTTAACCATTAAGCGAACTCCATTAGGGGAATTGTTTATGGTTCTGGTTGTTGATGATTGTCCTAATCCTGAAATTAAATCCACGACTGGTAAAATAGCGGGGTTTGATTTTGGACTCAAGACATTTCTCACTTGCTCAGATGGATCTTTAATTGAGTCTCCCCAATTTTTTAAGCAATCCTTAAATGTCATCAAAAAAGCCAGTAAGAATCATTCCAAAAAGTTAAAAGGCTCATCTAACCGAGAACGAGCGAGAAAAAATCTAGTACGCAAGTATGAGGATATTTCTAATGCTAGGCGTGATTGGTTTTGGAAATTAGCACACGATTTAACTGATAAATTTGATGTGCTATGCTTTGAGACTTTAAATCTCAATGGAATGAAACGCATTTGGGGTAGAAAAGTATCAGATTTAGCTTTTTGTGAATTTCTACAAATCTTAGAATGGGTTGCCAAAAAGAAAGGTAAACAAGTTGTATTCGTGGATCAGTGGTATCCATCAAGTAAGACTTGTAACAGTTGCAATCATGTTTTAGAAAAACTGGATTTATCTATTAGAGAATGGCGTTGTCCGTCCTGTAAAACTGTAAATGGACGGGACGAAAACGCAGCTAAGAATATTTGTAGAGTTGGGGCATCAACTCTTAGGTTAGGCGATGTAAGACAGTCTCTGACTGCAATTGCTGTTTGAGCCTAGAATCCCCGTCCGTTAAGAGAGCGGGGAGTATGTCAATTCCCCAACACCAGAAATGGGGTTTGAGCTTCCAGGCGCTTGAGTATTAACACCTAGATAACTCCTCTCTATACTAATCAGCTACAACTCATCTTGCTTTCTGATTTTCCAAACTCTTAAGTATCGGATTACCGTATTTCTATTTTAATCTACTTACTTAAATTAACTTTATTTTTATTAAGATTTATTTAGGTTAAACTAGATATAGCAGAAATTAGCTGTTGGCAATTTTTATAGTCATTGGCTTTCTTTAGTTAACTCTTGAGAAGGATAAGTTAATCAGCCTTAGCAATACTATAGAATTGAGCATCAATATTAACGAAACTAATCAGGAGAAGATTACAAATATGAAAAGCAAAGCCCCAGTTAATAATTTGCCAATTAACCTAGAAGCCTCAGAAAGTACGACAAATACAGGGACAATGCAGCTTATTGAATCAAATCTTCTACCTAATAACCGTCCGATTGATGCAAGTAGCCTGATAATTCACGATACAGTTAATATGTCGGGAATGCGTCCAATTGGTAGTAATCAAAAAACTGCACAGATTGTTTCTTGGATAGATAACCGTCCTGTTTTTAGTAGTAATTTTGATGCTGATCAAACTCATTTAGGGTACGGAGGTCGCCCAATTGCATCAAACAGAGGTAACGATTTTGATGAAATGCTCGGTTATTTAGATTAAAAAAACTAATAATAATAAGCTTTTTATCATCCCGATTTATCTTAAATCGGGATTTTTAATTGTACACTATATACTTAAGTGTTTGCAGCATCTCTTAATTTTACTTAACAAGAGTTTTCAACCTTTAAGCATATATAAATAGAGATAAATATATTAATTTCTAATATATCTACCGACAGAAGGCTATCAGAAGATCTTTTGTTAAATTAGATACAGTTGAGCGAAGAAAGTTGATAAATATTTACTCAACATCTTCAAATTTGACATTATCTATAAATAGGAAAAATCATAATGAGCCTCGAAGATAAAGCCAAAGCAGCAGCTAAAAATATTGAAGGCAAAGCCCAAGAAGCACTTGGTAACGTAACTGGTGATCCTCAACATCAAGCTGAAGGACAAGCCAAACAAGGCGAAGCTACCGTGCGTAACGCTGGCGAAGATATCAAAGATAACATTAAGAAAGCACTTGACTAAGCCTAAGTAACTAGGTGGAGGCTAGATAGCTATAGGGCTATCCATAGCCTCTATTTTTATAGAATTTATTGCCATTTTCTATAACAGAAAACGAATTTCTTAATGAATCTAACTGTTTTGAGGATCACAATATGGGTTTAATGCAGCAAAGTCGCAAATTCTTAACAGCTTTAGTTTTGGTATTAGTTCTCACAATCACAACAGCCTGTGGTGGAGCTACCCAAGCTAAAACAAGTCCGGCTTTACCTAGTGTTAGTAGTGGCACAAGTTATCAAACTTTAGAACGCGGTAGTACCGCAGTAGGTCAAGATTTTGGTAATTGGGTTGTACAAACTGCTAAAGGTTTAGTTAAGGACGCTTACGTGCGTGATAACAACAAATTAGGAGTTGTAATTACGCCTCAAGTTCGCCCCAACGAAGTGCAAACTTTAGCAAAATCTTTGGTACAAGGATTCCATAAAAATTTCCCCAACCAAGATTTAAGCGTTTTAATGTATGCACCAGATAAGAAACTGATTTTGACAGCTAAATATGATGCTCAGTCAAATCAAGTTAACTATCAAGGCGCTTAGTTTCCTTTTTAGCAATCAGGTGAGCAAATACCAGCAAATTAAGCTTTAATTTGCTTCAAAAATTTTTCAAAGCAGACTTTTAACTAATTTTTTGAGTACCGGAGAATAAAAAAATGAGTAGCAGCGACCAATATAAACGTGAAATCATGAGTAATCTGGCTGGAGGTAATACCGAATCCTTGTCAGATGCACCAAGTGATCCAGCAGCAGAGTACCAAGACTTTGATGATTTTGCTCAACGCTCATCACGTGACGAACGTATACAATTATTCGGCAAGAATCTCCATCACGATAATATTTCCTCTGCTCAGATGGAGCCAGAATTACAACAAGCGATCGCCCAAATTAAACCACACGATCGCGATGATGTAGCCAAAGAATTTTTAAAGCGGTTGGGTGAAAGAGGAATGAGCGATCGCTCCTTAGAGCAAAGTTTATCACTCTCAACTCATCATGCAAGCCGGATGAGTGCAGATGATGTCAGCAAATTAGCTTCCTTTGTTTATCACAACCATCCCGACCTCTTCCGCGATGTATTAGCCGACAAACCAGCTATCCTCAAATTTGTTAGCCATCCCCTAGTCGCAGCCGTATTTGGAATTGCCGCCGCTAGATGGTTAGGTAGCCGTAAGGGATAGAAATCATCATCCCTGCATAATTGCAATAAAAAAAGGTGATCCAGATGCGATCGCCTTTTTTTAATTGCTATTTAAATATTGCTGACAAATCTTAGGTGTAGATCCCCCTAAATCCCCCTTAAGAAGGGGGACTTTTGCTAAATCCCCCCCTTAAAAAGGGGGGCTAGGGGGGATCGTAAGCTTCAAACTCTCAGTGAGTAAGTTCTTAAACCTTAAACAGTTGCTAATTCTGGTGTCGGACGCTTACTGTTACGGATATTAGTAATTGCCTCAGCATAATCCTTAGCATTGAAAACAGCCGAACCAGCTACAATCGCATTCGCTCCAGCTTCTAAAACTTGCCAAGTATTATTAGCCTTCAAACCGCCATCAACCTCAATCCAAGGATCAAGTCCACGCTCATCACACATCTGACGCAACTTGCGAATTTTTGGAATAACCGTAGGAATAAAGCTTTGACCCCCAAACCCAGGGTTAACGCTCATAATCAAGACCAAATCGCAAACTTCGATCACATACTCAATCAACTCTAAAGGAGTAGAAGGATTGAGCACAACACCAGCTTGCTTACCTAGTTCCTTAATTTGGCAAAGAGTGCGGTGCAAGTGAGGAGAAGCATTATGTTCAGCGTGAACTGAGATAATATCTGCACCTGCTTTAGCAAAATCTTCCACATACTTTTCTGGTTCCACAATCATCAAGTGGACATCCAAAGGTTTTTTGGTAACAGGGCGAATGGCATCGACAATCAGGGGACCAATCGTGATATTAGGGACAAACCTGCCATCCATTACATCAACGTGAATCCAATCAGCGCCAGCAGCATCAATTTCTCGAATTTGCTCTCCCAGTCTGCTAAAGTCTGCTGATAGGATTGATGGAGCAATCACAATGGGCTTTTGGGATGGGGTTTGGGTCATAGCTAATAATCCTTTTTGCGTCCTGCTTTGGTAATAATTTTAACAAATTTAACAAAATATAAAGAAAGTGCTGAAAAAATTAAACAAAGCTTCTTGCTCCCTCCCCTTATTAAGGGGAGGGTTGGGGAGGGGTAAATCTAGATGCAAACTGCTATAAAACTGATGTTCTTATCGCCATATCCCCCTGCATTGCTGATTCCACCGTTAAACTATTAAAAATAGTTGTGGAGTATACTTCCTTGGCGCAGCAGCTTATTACAAAAAGATTTAAATCAATTTTCTACGCTTTGGCTGCCTCATGTTTAACGACACCAGCTTTAGCTTTACCAAGTTCATTAGGGTCAGCAGGAATTGACGCGCTCAAACTACAAGCTGCTCCCTATAACTTGACAGGTCGTAAAATTGCCATTGGTCAAGTAGAAATCGGTCGCCCTGGATATTTTGGTTTAGACAAGACAGCTTCTCCTAATCTGTGGCTATCACTGGCGCGAGTCTTTTATCGTGATACTCCAGCCAAATCAAATTCAGAAGTTGATGGTCACGCTTCTATGGTAGCAGGGGTGATGGTTAGTAATGACAAAGCAATACCTGGCGTAGCACCAAAGGCACTTTTGTATTCTTCTGCTGTTGGTTCACCTAAAACCAGTGGTCAACCAGAAGAATGTTTAGCCACGCAATATGTCGCACAACAAAATGGGGGAGATTTGCGGGCAATTAACTTTAGTTTTGGTGAACCACTAGATACAGATACTAAAGCTAGAGCGGTTTTAGATGGTAAGGCTTTACTGACACAATGCGTTGATTGGTCAGCACGAGTTCACGATGTGGTTTATGTAGTTGCTGGTAATCAGGGTAAAGGTGGTATTCCTATCCCTACTGACAACTTCAATGCTGTGAATGTTGCCTATACAACTCGTCGGGATAGTTTGTTTACTAAAGTAGATTTTCCTAATTTAAGTGATACGCCAGTCGGGGTCGCTCGACCCTTACTCGATCGCGAAATTAATGTGGGTGGTAGGCGTTCTATTAGTATACTTGCCCCTGGAGCTAATCTGAATTTATATGATTTGAAGGGTAAAGTTACTCGTGTCAGTGGCACCAGTTTTGCTGCACCTCATGTTACAGGGTCTGTAGCTTTACTACAAGAATTTGGTGATAGACAGTTGAAATCGCGTCAGCCACGCTGGAGTACAGATGCTCGTCGTCACGAAGTGATGAAAGCTGTGTTGCTCAATTCTGCTGAAAAAATTCAAGATGCTGGCGATGGTTTGCGACTAGGAATGAGCCGCACTATTTTGGCTAAAAATAATACTAATTGGTTAGATTCCGATGCTTATAAAGACCCTAAAATACCACTACATTATCAAATGGGCGCTGGACAGTTAAATGTTTTCCGAGCATACCAACAATTTAGCCCTGGTAAGTGGTCTGGAACCGCGCCAACGGGTGACAATAAAGGGGTAGCTCCGATTGCTTGGGATTACAGCAGTGTCAAGGCATCTAATTATCAAGATTATGTGTTAGAGCAACCATTACAGCAAGGTAGTTTTGTTTCAATTACGCTGGCTTGGGATCGTAAGGTAGAGTTAAAGGATAGTAATAAAAATGGGCAGTACGATATTGGAGAAGGTTTTAGCGATCGCGGTTTAAATAACCTCGATATTTACCTGATGCGTGCAGAAGATAATGATACTAGCAAAAGTATTTGGTCATCCCAAAGCGATGTTGATAGTGTAGAACACATCTTCCATAAAATTCCGGCTAATGGTCGCTATAAAATTCGCGTTCAGTTTCGTCAACGAGTTAATGATGATACTCAACCTTATGCCTTAGCTTGGTGGAGTATACCAGTTAAAAATAAGTAAAGATTGGTTAATTAACCACAGATCAACACAGATGCACACAGATGTAATAATTGGTTTTTATAAGCAGTATACTGATTCATGCCAAAAATAATCGGGTAAAATTAATGTCATTTGATCAACAAAACCTCGAAGCATTTATTGAATTGTTAAGCAATAAGCGATCGCTCTTTTCTAGCCAAGACCGTTCTGACTTAGCTCAATTAATTTCTCCCATCCCTGACGATATCGAAAAACTGTCCGAAGCGATCGCGTCTTGGTATCAAAAACATCCCAAAATACTTGATGCTCAATTAGACATGATTAATAATTTATATAATAGTAATGTCATCTATTACCGAGTGACAGAAAATATTAATCAGCCAGAAGTTGAAATTAACAAGGAAAAACTCAAAAAGGCTATTCAGTTAAACGTTAACCAATAACTAAGTCGATGGCTGTAAATAAACTTAACATGGATGCTGTTAATTAATAATTGTTAAACATTCATAAATATGAACAAAGTTGACCCGTTAGAAAATCAATACATTAATCGTTTACAGTTGTTTCTATATCTTGTGCCTGTGGTGGGATTTTTCCCCGCATTGTGGACACTATATCGACGTGAAGGCAATAAGGAACAATTGGCAGTGAGTCGTTTAGCAGTAACACTAGCGATCGCCTGGTTATCTGCATATACCTTATTAGGCACTGGAGCGCAAGTTTCAGAAATATTTACACTACGCCTATTAATTATTAATAGCTTGCTTACCTCTGGCTATTTTATAGTTTGCTTATCATTGATGGTGCAATTGCTGCAAGGTAAGTCTGTACGTTTACCTGGGTTCAGTAGTTTTGCTGAACGAGTAGTTCGCCGACACCTATGATAAGTGCCTGCTTACCTCTGAGTTCAATGAATGTAGAGACGTATTATGGTACGTCTCTACAAAGGTAAGCATTCCGCTATGAGATCGATGTTGACTCCAGTATTGCTATCAGCTTTTTGGGAATCATACTTTTAAGCCAAAAACTCAGAAAGGGCGAAAATTTCAATCCTATTTGGCTGTTGTACAGGCTGATCAAGCTATACTGCACACGGTAACAAATTGCGCGTAGGGGCGGTCATTGGTTATAGGTCATAGACTAATTACTAATGCAGACTTGAAAATCCAAAGCTCAATTTATGACCACACCCGTATAACCAAGATCAGTTTTTAGGGAAACCTAAATAACATTCGCTCCTTATAGCTTTCTAAGAGGCATTTTGTGTGTGAGGAAGTCAGTGCCAGATCAAAAAAATCCTAAAAAACGCGCTAATCGTGCGATCGCCAAACCAGATAATAAACAAGTTACTAAAAGAAAGCAGATACAATTACTCTGGCTAGGGTTGGGATTAACCGGAGTGGCAATGATTTCTGCAACTGCGGGAGCGTTGTTAGCAGTATCCCTTGCCAGTACACCCTTAATGCATCAAAAACTTAGTGCTGAAGAACAAGCTGTTTTTGATGGCGATAGCTTCTCGAAAGGCAACATGAAATTGCCAGAAGTTACCCGTCCCGTGAATATCTTAATTTCGGGAATTAAAGTAACCGCTTCAGATTTGAAGAACCCTGCCCCAACAGCGCACAACTTGGGTTACGATGCACTGGTTAATTCCTTCGATGGTATGGCAGATACAATGCTGCTGCTACGCTTTGATCCAGAGAAAAAAAAGATCAGCGTTCTCTCTATTCCTAGAGATACCCGCATAGTCATGGATGGGCATGGTGTCCAAAAAATTAATGCAGCTAATGTCATAGGTGGGCCAGCAGTAGCAGCAAAAGAGGTAAGTAACCTACTCGAAGGTGTCGCCATTGACCGCTATATCAGAATTAACGTTCAGGGTGTGGAAAAACTAATTGACGCTTTGGGTGGTGTCACAGTTTATGTACCAAAGGACATGAAGTATCAAGATGATTCTCAGCACCTCTACATTAATCTTAAACAGGGAAAACAGCATCTTAACGGTGATCAGGCATTGCAACTATTACGCTTTCGCTATGACCAAAATGGCGATATTGGACGAATTCAGCGACAGCAAATGGTGATGCGTGCGTTAATGGAGCAAACCCTTAACCCTACAATTTTGACTCGCGTACCGAAAATTCTTGCCGTAATTCAGTCACATCTTGACACTAACTTAAGCGTAGAAGAACTGGCGGCATTAGTAGGTTTTGGGATACGGACAGATCGTCAACAGGTAAAAATGTTGATGCTGCCTGGAGAGGCGAATGGAAACGGTCGTCATAGCATCAGTTACTGGTTGCCAAATCGCAGTCGGCTCAAAACATTGATGGCTAAGTACTTTGACCAAGGATCTAGCGATCGCGAATTAGTTGATACAAGTAAAGTACGAGTGACAATTCAAGATAGTACAGGCGATAATCAGGCTGTTAATTCTTTAGTTCGTACACTTGAGACAGCAGGTTATCGCAGAATTACTATTGATAAAAGTTTGCCTGAATCATTGAGCGTGACGCAAATCATAGCGCAGCAGGGAGATGAGGATTCAGCTAAACAGGTTTATAGTTCTTTAGGCTTTGGAGATGTAAGTGTAGAAACTTCCGGCACTCTTTATTCTGATGTAACAATTAAATTAGGTCTAGACTGGCTACAAAAACAATTAACAATTAACAATTAACAATTAACAATTAACAATTAACAATTAACAATTAACAATTAACAATTAACAATTAACAATTAACAATTAACAATTAACAATTAACTGTTGGCAGTTGACAGGCATAATAACAATACTGAGAAGTTGTTTTAACAACTAAGTGATTTGATCCAATCTTGTAAAAGCGGGTTAACCAACTCAGGCGCTTCGTCCTGGGGACAATGACCTACACCTTCTATGGGGATGAACTTTTGAACTTGCGGAAATTTAGCCAACTCTTTCCCTAGCGCGATCGGTTCCCAAGGGTCTTCTGTTCCCCATAACATAATTGCTGGACAGCGTAATGCAGGTAATAAATCTTCCGCTAATGGTCCTTGGGAATAGCGGGTAAAAGCTAAAAATACTTCCACAGCACCAATATCAGCAGCAGGTGCCATAATTAAATCAATTAGTTCTTCTGTTACAGCATCAGGATGTTTGTATGCCTGTAACAAAATTTTCCGCACTACTTTTGGTTTAGCAAGTTGGTTAAAAAATAACTGTCCAACCCACTTAACTGTGAATACTTGTTGTAAGAGGGGCGCACTATAGCGGCGATACCAAGGTAAAGATGCACGTTTGCGGTCATGCAGAAGCCGTAGAGAACAGTTAAGCATCGCTACCCCCAAGGCGATATCTGGATGATCAACTGCGGCTTGCATAGCTACAATACAGCCAATAGAATTACCAACCAAAAAAGCTGCACCACCAACAACTTCTTCGCAAAAATCCGCTATTTGCTCAGCCCAAGTTTCAAAGGTGTAATTAATTTCAATACCAGGGGTAGGTTTAGCTGAACCACCAAATCCGATTAAATCAATTGCATAGCAGCGACAGTTTTCAGCAAGTACAGGGATATTTTTGCGCCAATGTCCCAATGATGCCCCAAACCCATGTATTAGGACAACTGCTTGCCCAGTATCGCCTTGAACTTGGTAACAAATTGGATATCCTTTCCAAATCCAAGTTTGAGTAGTCGTGCCGTTGTTGGTGGATGCGCTAAAAGATGGTGTCATGATTAAGAGAGATGTTTTTAATTACTAAACTATCGTGTCTACAATTTGTATTTTTCGCTCTGGCTGTTGACAGTTAACGCTCAACCCTTAACCAAAGTGTAAAAAACAACATATTAGCTGCAAACCTTAATGTCGAAAAGCTGTTATGAAGTATGCCCCAGATTTTGAATTGCCAGGAATTGATCTCCAAGTTCATCACTTAGCTCAATACTTAAAAGAATATCTTGCTGTGGGAGTGATATTTATGTGTAATCACTGCCCATCTGTACGACAGTATTTAGAACGCTTAAGACAAATTCAAGTTGATTTTCAAGACCAAGGCTTTACTTTGATTGGAATCAATGCTAATCAGTATCCTGACGACAGCTTGGAGAATATGAAAACGGTTGCAGAGCAAATGCAGCTAAATTTTCCTTACTTACGGGATACTAATCAGGATGTTGCTCAAACGTTTGGAGCAGAGAAAACCCCAGAGGTATTTTTGTTAAATAAGCAAGGTATTCTCTGCTATCGTGGTGCAATCGACGATCGCCCTGAAGATCCAGCCTCCGTCGAAAAGCATTATTTACGAGATGCGATCGCGAATGTACTCCAAGGGGAATCTGTAACAATAGCCTCAACGCCAGCAATGGGTTCCTCAATCAAATGGGGAAAATGACCAGCCTGAATGTTACGTTTATTTCCACCCAGCTACTTAAAATGTATAAGTCCTGACATATTCATCCCCTCTACTGCTATCGTAAGTTGAGGAAATTTCAGTTGAGAAAATCATCGCAGCATGGGGATAACTTACCAACGGGTTTTACTAAAACTGAGTGGTGAAGCTTTGATGGGGAACCTGGGCTATGGTATTGATCCAAGTATCGTTCAAGAAATAGCTCAGGAAGTCGCCGATGTCGTTAACAGTGGCATCCAAGTCGCAATTGTGGTTGGCGGTGGTAATATTTTTCGTGGCGTAAAAGCTGCGGCTGGTGGGATGGATAGAGCAACTGCTGACTATGTGGGTATGATTGCCACAGTTATGAATGCAATTACTTTGCAGGACGCGCTGGAACAACTTGGCATACCAACACGAGTGCAAACAGCAATAGCTATGCAGGAAGTGGCAGAACCATATATCCGCCGTCGTGCTATTCGTCACTTAGAAAAAGGGCGGGTGGTAGTTTTTGGTGCAGGTTCGGGAAATCCTTTCTTCACCACTGATACAACTGCTGCCTTGCGAGCCGCAGAAATTGATGCCAATGTTATTTTTAAGGCAACTAAAGTTGATGGGATTTATGATTCAGATCCTAAGACGAATCCTAACGCCCGTCGCTACGAAACCTTAACTTATAGTCATGTCCTTACCCATGATTTACGGGTAATGGATAGTACTGCGATCGCACTTTGTAAAGATAACAACATCCCAATTATTGTATTTGACCTTGGGGTTAGCGGTAATGTCCGTCGAGCCGTTATGGGAGAATCTGTGGGAACTATTGTCGGAGGTAATTGTGAAGTTAGCTGATGTAGAAAGCAATATGCAAAAGACTGTTGAAGCTACTCAACGGTCTTTTAATACAATTCGCACAGGTCGGGCTAATGCCAGCCTACTTGACCGTGTAACGGTTGAATACTACGGTACTCAGACTCCTTTGAAGTCGTTAGCAAATATTAGTACACCTGATGCCAGTACTATTACAATTCAACCCTTTGATAGAGGTAGCGTCAGTGTAATTGAAAGAGCTATTTCCCTATCAGATGTTGGCTTAACCCCCAACAACGACGGTTCTACTATTCGGTTGAATATTCCACCCCTGACTACCGAGCGGCGTAAAGAATTTGTCAAATTTGCTGGCAAATATGCTGAAGAAGGTCGTGTCGCTATTCGGAACATCCGCAGAGATGCAGTTGACTCTGTGCGGAAACAAGAAAAAAACCACGAGCTTCCTGAAGATGAAGCTAAAGACTTGCTCGATAAAATTCAGAAAGTAACTGACAAATACATTGCTAGAATCGATCAAGTTTTAGCAGAAAAAGAGAAGGATATTACCACTGTGTAAATTGCTTATTGTGATTTGCTCATGCTTGATTGACATTAATATACCTCTCAAAAATGAATGTAGAGACGCGAAATTTCGCGTCTCTACATTGTTTAAGGGTTATCACTCAAAGCTTAAATTTCGTAAACATCAATATTCATAGCTATTGCCAACTCTTTAGCTACTTCTGGGCGAGAAAACTCTGGCGGGGGCAATTCACCTCGACGCAACATCTCTCGTACCTTTGTCCCTGATAAATGAACTCGTTCTTCTGGGGTGCTAGGGCTAGTTTTCGTTGTTGCCATTTGTTGAGTGCGCTTGCAGTAGAAGGCGTGTTCAAACTTCATTGGCACAATTCCTAACTCACCAGGCTCAAATTCATCAAAGATGTACTGTGCATCGTAAGTGCCATAGTAGTCACCAACACCAGCATGATCGCGACCGACGATAAAGTGAGTGCAACCATAGTTTTTGCGAATCAAGGCATGGAAAATAGCTTCACGCGGCCCCGCATAACGCATTGCTGCTGGGTTAATTGCCAAAATTACCCTGTCTTTCGGGTAATAGTGTTCTAGGATAATTTCATAGCAGCGCATCCGCACATCAGCAGCAATATCATCTTCTTTAGTTGCGCCAACTAAGGGATGCAGAAATAAACCATCCACAGTTTCCATCGCGCACTTTTGGATATATTCATGCGCTCTGTGGATGGGGTTACGGGTTTGGAAGGCGACAATTGTTTTCCAACCCTTGTCTATAAATTGTTGACGAGACTTAACAGGGTCAATTTGATAGGTAGGAAACTGGGGGTGGGGGTCGCGTTCCAGTAGCCAAACTGCCCCAGCTAAATTAATTGATCCTTGTTCATAGACAACTTTTACCCCAGGGTGTTTTTCTTCATCGGTGCGGTAAACATTAATTGCTTCCCATTTTTTGTCGTAGTGATACTTTTGGGTTAATTCTAAAACACCAATAAAGCGACCTTTGGCATCATCCAGGCGTACTAAGCTACCTTCTTGCAATGGTTCTGCCACTTCCTCTGTCACTGACAAGGTAATGGGAATAGACCAAGGCAAGCCATTGGCAAGACGCATATTAGCAACTACTGATTTATAGTCCGCTTCTTCCATAAAGCCTGTGAGTGGACTAAAACCCCCGATCGCAATCATCACTAAATCAGAATTAGCCCTTTCATCGAGTTGGACTCTCGGTAGATACTCGGCTTTGTCTAAAAATAGTTGGAGTTTTTCGGGTGTTGCAATGCGATTGATTAGCTGACCGCCGTGTGGCGCTATGCCGTCTGGACGATGACTCATAGGGATATTTGGCTGCGAGGTAGGAAATTGTAAATTTTATTTACGAATATTTATATTATCAATCTCTGGTGGTATTTCAGCAATAGATATGTCGGGATGTAAGAAGACTTTTGAGTAGTTGGATCAAATCTTTGATCAGGGAAATTATTATTAAACGTATAAAAAAATATTGCCCCTGAGTTGTTAACGTTTAAAAATAGCCTGGGAATACTCAGGAAAGTTCTTTCACGAAAAGAGCGATCGCACTTTCTGACGTTAAGCAAAAGAAGACTCATTATGGCACAAGGAGATCACATCTATGTAAACTGCGGTACTTACACTCATCATGGTATTGACTGTGGCGATGGTACTGCTATCCACTACATAGGTGAAAATTTAAGAGGTGTGATTACCCGCACCTCGATGGCTGAATTTACATCTGGTAAGCAAATCTTTGTAAAACAGTATGAAACTTTTGAGTTCTCAGATATTGTAATTTTGAGGGCAGAAAGCCGTTTAAATGAAAATAATTACAATCTATTTTTCAACAACTGCGAACACTTTGCTACGTGGTGCAAAACTGGTAAACATGAGAGCGAGCAAGTAAATCGTGCTGCAACAGTAGCAGCAACTGTAGCAGAAATTGGAGCAAGGAAGGTTATGCAAACTGTTAGCGCCACCTATGGAGCTTCTGAGGAGATTTCTGTAGGGCTTAGTAATGGTAATTTAGAGCGAATTGGTGGCTTTATTCGTGACAGGAAAACAAGCAAAGTAGTCGCCTGTGTACGTGAAACAACACCTAATATTTCCCCAGCTTCAAAGCTTCTGCGGATTGGTGCATCTGCCAGTGTACTCAATTTGGGTATAACGATGATGGGTTTCGCTATAGTTAATCAGCGTCTCAACAATATAGAGCAGCGCCTACAATCAATAGAAGAATTTTTAAGTAAAATTAACCGCAAGATTGACCTTGGTTACTATGCTAATTTTCGATCTGCATTAGATTTAGCTAATGATGCCATACATATAAAAGATTCCCAAGCTCGAAAAGGGATAACAATTAATGCTATTACTAAATTGAAAGATGCTAGTTATATCTATACTGATTATGTAGACAAAGAACTCGAACAAGGTAGCAAAATTGCAGGTAAGTATTTACAAACGTTAGTGTTAGCTTATGTTGCTGAAGCACGTTGTTATCTGGAGATAGAAGCACCAGAATTAGTACTTACTCGCTTGCAAACAAGAGCAACTGAACTTCGTCCCCGTATTCAGAAATATGTTGAACTTCTCTTAACTTCCAATCCCGCAGTCTATTTACATCCTCAATTTAAAGATCAGATTGATTTGCGTAGACTGACACAGATTTTACAATGGATTAATCCAGCTTTAGATGAGAATGCTGTTTTTGAACTTCAACGTGAAAATTTAGTTAACTTTTTGCAAGATCCAAATAAATGGGTAGATTCGTTACCGTCAGCAATTTTAGATCGCGTTGAGGTTCCCTGGGGTATGTTTGGTCCCAATCCAGAGCATTTGAAGCAAGAGGCTTACAAACGTTTACCTCAAGTCTTGGAAGAAATAGAATTTATAATTGAAACCTATCGCCGCTTTGAAGCATATCAAGGGGAAGTTCAAGCAATCAATCAACTAGGAATTAGCTTTCAAGAATGGTCAAAATTAGCTCCCTCAGAAGCTAAACCAAATGAAGCAGATTTAATGTATATTATTCCAGAAAAGCCATTGGATATAGTATTTGCTAGTTGAAATAAAAAAGGCGATCGCACATACCCTAACTTTCTCTGCTAATCTACTTTAGAATTATGGATGCTTTAATAAAGTAATGAATTAAGCCTAAACTAATGAATTTTCCAGTTTATTTGTGGGTAGGTTCTGTGCGGATACACCCACATCTTTTATTTGAGTCGTTAGCTTATGCGATCGCATTTCGCTTAGTATTACTAAATTCAAAAAAAGATACAATTGCCTCCACTCAGAGAAGTTCGGTAATAGTCGGTGGCATGGTGGGTGCTTTAATTGGCGCAAAAGCTTTGGTTATGCTACAGCATATAAATTTAGCTTGGCAGAATTGGCAGCAATTTCTTATCCTTCTACTTCAGGGAAAAACGGTAGTTGGTGCATTGCTGGGTGGGCTAATTGGTGTAGAAGTAACTAAAAAATTAATTGGCGTTCACCGTTCAACTGGCGATGCTTTTGTCTATCCCTTGATAGTGGGGACAGCAGTGGGAAGGATTGGCTGTTTTCTGACAGGTTTAAGTGATAAAACTTATGGTGTAGCGACTACCTTACCTTGGGGCGTAAATTTTGGTGATGGAATTTACCGACATCCCACGCAATTATATGAAATTATATTTTTACTATCGTTAATGATATTTCTACGCATCCGTAGTCGCTATGCTCGGCAAGAAGGTGATTTATTTAAATTCTATATGGTTGCTTATTTAGGATTTCGCTTTATAGTTGATTTCATTAAGCCAGAATTTCGCCCTATTGTGGGGATAAGTGCTATTCAGATTGCTTGCATAATCGGAATTTTATATTATCGTCGTAGTATTACTAATTTGTTTAAGTTTACTCGAACCGCTAAAAATGTATCCTAAATCACTTTAATTTAAAATTAAAATGCGAACCCGACAGTATCTATTTTATGCCTTAACTAACAGCGTTTGCTCTAAATGCCTAGTTAAGGTGGAAGCCAAAATTATCTTTCGGGATGATTGCGTTTACTTAGTTAAGCACTGCCCAACTCACGGGCATGAAGAAGTATTGATTGCAGATGATATTGAATATTACAAACAAAGCCTGGAATTTATCAAGCCAGGTGATATGCCACTCAAATTTAATACTCCGATCAAATATGGTTGTCCCTATGACTGCGGACTTTGCCCGGATCATGAACAGCATAGTTGCCTCACTTTAATAGAAGTAACGGATCGGTGTAACCTCTCCTGCCCGATTTGCTATGCGGATTCGGGGAGTGAAGATATTTCTCGAAATTCCCATCAACCTCGCCTTAACCGCAGCTTAGAGCAAATAGAGATGATGTTAGATGCGGTGGTGGCGAATGAGGGGGAACCGCAAATTGTGCAAATCAGTGGCGGTGAACCAACAATTCATCCAGAATTCTTTCAAATTCTGGATATTGCTAAAAGCAAGCCAATTCGTCATTTGATGATTAATACGAATGGTGTCAAGATTGCTAAAGAGCGAAATTTCTGCGATCGCCTCAGTCAATATATGCCAGGAATTGAAGTCTATCTGCAATTTGATAGCTTTGAAGCAACGGCACTTCAGGAGTTGCGAGGGGCGGATTTGCGATCGATTCGATCACAAGCGATCGCACACCTCAACGAGTTCAATATCTCCACTACCCTTGTTGTCACCCTCAAAAAAGGGCTGAATGACCACGAAATCGGTAAAATTATCGAGTACGCATTACAGCAGAAATGTGTGCGCGGTGTGACATTTCAACCTATCCAAGCAGCAGGGCGTTTGGAGGGATTTGAAGAAAAGCGCGATCGCTACACCCTTACCGAAGTCCGACGTTCAATTCTACAGCAGAGTCCTCATTTCAAACCAGAAGATCTCATTCCAGTCCCCTGCCATCCTGATTGTTTAGCAATGGCTTATGCCCTCAAAGTGAATGGCAAAGTTATACCATTAACAGGTTTAATTAACCCGGATGCCTTTGTACAGTTGATGCCTAACAGCGTTCTTTATGAGCAAAATGAAGAACTCAAGCAGAAAGTTTTCGATTTATTTTCAACCAGCCATTCCCCCGCATCCTCGGCAGTTTCTTTAAAACAGTTACTCTGTTGCTTACCGATGCTACCTGTACCGTCAGGTATTACTTACGAAAATATCTTTCGGGTAATGATTGTCCAGTTTCTCGACCCCTATAACTTTGATGTTCGTTCTGTGAAACGTTCCTGCATTCACATTGTCCACCCTGATGGTCGGATTATTCCTTTTGATACCTTTAATATGTTCTACCGCGAGGGAAGTGCTGGGTATCACTTAGTTTCTAATCGTCTGCCCTAATTTAATTAATTTAGCTCAGTTGCAGGATAAATAAATGGCACGAAGAAACGAAAGTGAAGGAATTGCGTTAGGAATTTTAGGGGTACTAGGAATGAATTTTCTAGTATTCTTTCTTCTTCTAAATTACACAAACTATAATTCTACCGTTTCACTAGCAGTTCTTTTTGGTATTTGCTTATATCAACTTCTCTATGTTGTTCCGGCAATTATTTTCCTAAAACGGCAACAACGATGGGGATTAATGAAAGGGGTGATTATTGGTGCAGTTACCACAGCTTTGTTGAGCGGTCCCTGCTTTGTAATGTTCATCCTACCCAGATAATTTTTAATTATAAAAAGTACTAAATCTTACATAATATGTTATACAGCGAGGCAAGTGCGGGCTATCACTTATTTTCTAACCGTCTGCTTTAATCTAATTAATTTAGCTCAGTTACAGGTATCAATAAATGACACGAAGAAACGAATTTTTAGGAGTTGTACTAGGGATTTTAGGGGTACTAGGAATTAATTTGCTAGTATTCATTCTTCTTTTATTTTACACAATCAATAATTATCCCATAGAGAGTACACCACCAGCATTTCTTTTTGGTAGTTGCTTATATCAACTTCTATATGTTATTCCTGCGATTATTTGGCTAAAACGTGAACAACGATGGGGATTAATGAAAGGGATAATTATTGGTGCAGTGATTACAGCTTTATTGAATGGTGGCTGCTTTTTAATGCTCGTTCCACCCAGATAATTTTTAACTATAAAGAACATGAAATTTACAATCCATCAGCCTAATATGGTGACTGTTTGATATTAATTATCCGATCCGTTGCGGATTTTATAGCAACGGATCGGAATCTTAGGACAGCGATCAACATTAGTTAACATCTGCGTAATCTGCGTCCATCTGCTCACATCTGCGATAAAAAAACCGCATTGTAATCTCAAGTAATCAATCTGGTGATCACAGCTTTATTGAAGGGTGGTTTTGCTCGTTAATTTTGCTTTTCTAAAATACCACCGCCCAACAAAATATCGCCGTTATACCAAACAGCAGCTTGTCCAGGTGTAATGCAAAACTGTGGCTCATCAAATACCAACTTGACGCGGGAGTTTTCTAGGGGAATTACACTAACTGCTACAGGTTGTGAGCGATAGCGCAATTGTACTTCGGCGCGGATAGGGTTAGTAGGTTCTGGGATAGAAACCCAATTTACTCTTTGCACTGTGCATTCAGTTTGATGTGAGCTAGTGCGATCGCCTACAATAACTCTATTCCTTACTGCATCTAACCCAACTACATACAAAGGTTCAGCAGCAGCAATTCCTAGCCCCTTGCGCTGTCCAATTGTATAGTGATGTATCCCTGTATGCTTACCCAAAATTTTGCCGTTTTGGTCAACAATATCGCCATCTTGCGGGGTAATGTATTGATCTAAAAACCCTTTCATTGAACCATGCTTTTCAATCAAGCATAAATCTTGACTTTCCGGTTTTTCAGCAGTTTTTAAGTTAAATTCCGCAGCAATACGCCGAGTTTCTGTCTTTGTTTGTTCTCCCAAGGGAAATATTGTTGCTGCTAGTAAATCTTGGGTCAAGTCATACAAAAAGTAAGACTGATCTTTAGATAAATCTACAGCACGTCGTAATTGAGAGCGATCGCTATCTGCATCATAAGTAATTCGCGCATAATGACCTGTAGCAATTTTATCTATTCCCAGTTCTTTCTGAGAATAATGCACCATTGGACCAAACTTCACTGCTTTATTGCATTGAGAACAGGGTAACGGGGTAATTCCAGCTTCATAACCCGTAACTAAGTAATCAACAATATTCGTTTGGAACAAATCCCGACTATCAACAATATGATGAGGAATGGCTAACTGTTCACAAATATAAGCTGCATCGACCATTCCCTCAGAACAGCATTGCCCTTTACCCTTCATTAGCCAAAGGGTAACACCAACAACTTCATATCCTTGATTATGTAGGATGGCGGCGGCAACGGAACTGTCAACTCCACCAGAGAGACCGACGACGACTTTGTTCATATACTTGAAGAACAGACGGAAAAATTCCTATTAAACTACTGCTGCTTCTCTAGGCTAACACTTTTGAACAATTAACAATTAACAATTAACAATGACCACTACAAAAACCATAGAATAGGTAAGAATTTTAAATATGGCTCAAAATAGGCGAGAGGAAATTGCAGGATTTGTAGTTACAGCCGAGCAAATGCGCCACATTGAAGGGCGTGTATTTGTTGCTGGAATGCCTGTGGCAGCTTTAATGGAAAAGGTAGCAGGTTTAATTGTTCGTAGAATTCAGGTTTACCACCCAAATCATAGCTTGCGCGTCGGAATTATAGCTGGCTCAGGGCATAATGGTGGTGATGCGTTGGTTGTTGCCCGTGAATTACATTTTCACGGTTATGATGTTCTGATTTACCGCCCTTTTTCTAAGCTTAAGGAATTAACATCTCAACATTTTCAGTATGCTAAAAATTTAGGGATACCTTGTTTTGATGATATTTCAGCATTAAAAGATTGTGACTTAATTATTGATGGTTTGTTTGGCTTTGGGTTAGAAAGAATTATTACCGATCCAGTTGCTACTGCAATTAACCAATTAAATCAATGGTCTAAAACTATTATTAGTATTGATTTACCTTCTGGGTTGCACACTGATACAGGGGAAGCTTTGGGAATTGCTATCCGTGCAACTCGCACATTTTGTTTAGGTTTGTGGAAATTAGCTTTTTTACAAGACCAAGCTTTAGAGTATATCGGTGAAGCAGAATTAATTGATTTTGATTTACCACTAACAGATATTAAAGCTGTACTCGGTGATCAACCTAATATTAGACGTATTACACCAGAATTTGCACTTTCACATTTACCTTTAAAACGTCCACCAGTAACACATAAATATAAGCAAGGGCATTTATTATTAATTTGTGGTTCTCATAAGTATGCTGGTGGAGCAATTTTAACAGGATTGGGAGCAAGAGCAAGCGGTGTAGGGATGCTCTCAATGGCTGTACCAGAATCTTTAAAAGATATATTAACTGCACAATTGCCAGAGGCTTTAATTATTGGTTGTCCAGAAGAAACGGGTGCAATTGCTTATTTACCAGAAACAATAGAATTAAGTGATTATAGCGCGATCGCGTGTGGCCCTGGTTTAACAAAAGATGCTTCCTCTGTTGTTCAATCAGCTTTAAACAGCACTATTCCCCTAATATTAGATGCAGATGGTTTAAATATATTGGCACAGCTTGGAACTATTCCCACGTTATCTCAACGACAAGCGCCAACAATATTAACACCTCATGCGGGTGAGTTTAAACGTTTATTTCCTGATGCACCAGATCCCAATAAAGATAGAGTAAATGCAGTGCGTAAAGTATCTCAACATGGTGCGATCGTATTATTAAAAGGAGCAAGAACTGCGATCGCAGATCATAGCGGTTCTATTTGGATTATTCCAGAAAGTACGCCAGCTTTAGCACGTGGCGGTAGTGGGGATGTATTAACTGGTTTAATGGGTGGACTTGTCGCCGCCGCATCTACAAGAAAAATGCCTATAGAGAATATAGTTGCAAGTGCAGCTTGGTGGCACGCTACTTCAGGAATATTAGCAGCACAGGAACGCACAGAATTAGGTGTAGATGCTTTTACCTTGACGCAATATTTAATTTCAGTATTAAGGTAAAAATTGGTGAGTAGGGGAACTTTTATCTTAGATTTAAATTCTCTCTAATAGCACGTCTAAATAATTAGATTCATACTCACTACAATAGGTAATTTTAATGCTGCTACGTCGTATTTCAGTTGTATCTTTGTTAATGGTATCTCTTGGTAGTGCTGTAGCGATCGCACAGCCTAATCCTCAATCATCACCCCAACCAGGTACAACAAACCAACGAGCGCCCCGACAGATGAATCGTGGTTGGGGTGCATTGATGCAACAGCTTAACCTTAGTACTGAGCAAATCAAGCAGTTATCAGGTATTCGCCAGCAGTATCAAGGTCAGATTTCTCAAAAGCAAAAAGATTTGCGTGAAGCCAAAAGCAAATTAACAGTTTCGATGGTAGGTACTGCTAATGACAGCACTATCCGCGATCAATTCACCCCAGTACTAAGATTGGAGCAGGAGATAGCTCAATTACAGTTTGATAATCTGTTGGCAATGCGTAAAGTGTTAACTCCTGAGCAACGTAGCAAGTTTGCTGAATTAATGCAGCAGCAACGTGGAAAAATGTCGTGGAACCGACTGGGAAACAGCACACAACAACAGCGTTGATCAGTAAGTCAACCTAATTAAACGTATTACCCCACCCCCCAGCCCCCTCCCCTTAATAAGGGGAGGGGGAGATTTTCGGTTTTATCTTTTTTAATGTGGAGCTATTTATTGTCTTGACTATGTTGATGTTAATGTCGATATATTAAATATTTGTAGTGCTTATTCACTCAGTAACAAAATTTAGCTATTGTGACCAGAACTAATTATATTTATTTACACGGATTTGCTTCTAGTCCTAATTCTAGCAAGGCACAATATTTATGCGATCGCTTTTCTGCGCTAAACATTCCCCTAAAAATCCCTGACTTCAACCAAGGCGGTTTTTCCGATATCACAATTACTCGCCAAATAGAACAAGTAAAAGCAGAAATACAACCAGATAACACTTCAGTAACTTTGATTGGTTCTAGTTTGGGTGGATTAACAGCAGCTTGGTTAGGAGAAAATTACCCACAAGTACAAAAATTAGTACTTTTAGCCCCAGCATTTAACTTTTTGTCTCATTGGTTAACCAAACTGGGAGAAGCAGAATTACAGCGTTGGCAGAAGGAACAGTACTTATCTGTTTATCATTATGGCGAAAAGCGATCGCTTCCTCTACATCATAATTTCCTCTTGGATGCGAGTAAATATTCTGAACAATTACTGCAAAAATCCATTCCCACTTTAATTGTGCATGGATTGCATGATGAAGTTATTCCAATTCAAGCCAGCAGAAACTTTGCTCTCCACCGTCCTTGGGTAACACTGATTGAATTTGACAGCGATCATGCTTTAAGTAATGTCATGGCAGAAACTTGGGAAGCAATTAAAGCATTCTGCCAACTACTCCCTTCCCATTAAAAGATTACCGATTATATTCTTCTTCCTTGGCGTTCTTTGCGTCTTGGCGGTTTATAAAATAGGTATTCTTTGAGTGGGAAGGGAGTATGACAAATTGAGCAAATTAATGTGTAGCCGCTTTTGGGCGGAATAGGTGGGTATGTTCAGGATGGTATAAACGCGATCGCACTTTTTCTATTTTTCCTAAAGCTGGACTAATTACATATAAGGTTGTTCTAATCAAATTTTCCCTGTTCGTCACCTCTGCCATTTCCTGCAATGGTACTACCCAAACTTGTTCATCTTGCCAACCTAACCTAAAACAAATTGCAACAGGCGTATCTGCGGGATAATGTTGCATTAATTGAGCTTGAGCTTCTTCTACATGACGCGCTGCTAAATAAAGACATAAACTTGCTTGATGCGCTGCCAATGAAGCTAACTCTTCTGTTGCTGGTACTGATGATGCGCGTCCACTAATGCGGGTAAGAATAATTGTTTGCACCAACCCAGGCACAGTTAATTCCACCTTGAGTTTAGCCGCCGCCGCTTGAAAAGCACTAATTCCTGGTATGACCTCAAAGGGAATATCTGCCTCTGTAAGCAGTTGCATTTGCTCAAATACAGCACCATAGAGACTAGGATCGCCAGAGTGGAGACGAACGACAGATTTGTGCGATCGCACCATTTCTATCATTACTGGTAAAATTTCCTCTAAAGTCTTATTACCAGTCCGCATAATCTCAGCATCAGCACGTACACCATCCAAAATTTGCACAGGCACTAAAGAATCGGCAAACACAATCACATCTGCCTGGGCTAATAGTTTTTGCGCCTTCACAGTTAATAAATCGGGATCACCTGGACCCGCACCCACTATATAAACCGCAGGTTCCAAAGTACGTTGGGAAGTAGGGGGAATAAATTCGCTGTTTTTTTCCATAATTACTTTTGTGAAGTTATAAAAATTTCTGCGGATAGCTGGGATCAGTCCGGATAGCATCACCATTCAAGGGAATAAGGGAATGGTAGATGCACCCTGGTTTAGCTCTAGAGTCAAACTCTAGGGCTTTTTTTTTGACTAATGGGAATTTTCTTGATTTGGGGACGTATCAGAAAGAACATTCCATTCTTGCTGATCCGGTTTTACTACATCTGGTAGAGAACGCTTAAATACATACAGCCATAGTAAACCAGCAACACCGAGAGAAATTCCTACCAAACTCACTACTTGAGCTATCCGCAGTATTCCCAACAGCATCAGACTATCTGTGCGTAATCCCTCAATCCAAAAACGACCTGCACTATACGCCACCATGTAAGTCAGAAATAATGTACCGACCTTGAGACGTGGTTTACGCCCTGTATCTCTAAAAAATAGAAACATCAGTAACGCGAATACTAGCAAGTTCCAAATTGATTCGTATAAAAATGTGGGATGGAAGTATTCAACAGTAATAAACTCTCGTGGACGGCGATAGCTAGGAATATATAGTTTCCAGGGCAAATCCGTAGGATCGCCAAACGCCTCAGAGTTGAAGAAATTGCCCCAGCGACCAATTGCTTGACCCAAAATTAGAGAGGGTGCGATCAAATCTGCTAAAACCCAAAAAGAAACTTTCTGGAGTCTGGCAAAAATTAATGTAGCTAAAATCCCACCTAAAATTGCCCCATGAATCGCAATCCCACCTTTCCAGATGGCAATTATTTGACTAGGATTCTGGGCATATTCTTGCCATTGAAATAACACATAGTAGAGCCTTGCACAAGGTATTGCGCCAATAACCAGCCAAATTACCAAATCACCTATTAACTCTGGGTTAACATTACGGCGTTTGGCTAAGTACCTTGAAAGGCTGAGTCCAATTAATACAGCAGATGCAATTAATAGCCCATACCAGCGAATAGCCACTGGTCCTAAATCAATCAGAACTGAGCCTGGAGAAGCAAATTTAAACGCCAAGGGCAGCGTAATAACACCCAATAGCATAATAAGAACCGTGATACCTTCTGACCGGAATTTATGGGGACAGGTTCCCCGTCCTTAGCGTAGCGCAGGACGGCTTTTTATTAGTTATTTTTTAGTTTTAGGGGGAGAGGAGGGAGGAGAGAGGGGAGAGAGTAAGAGTGTTGGATCACATTTTCTCAATTAAAAATGTACAAGTTTATTTGCGCGCCACGCTTAAATTTAAAAAGTCTGGGATATATAAAAAAAAATAGGAGAGTCATTTGCCAGACTCTCCCATCATCAGGGTGCATCTACATTACACAGCATAACACTTTTAGGATAGGGGGTGACACCCCCCAGGTTGCAGTTTGTAACTTTTTATGTATCGTTTTCGGCTATGCTGCACTATTTGTTTAACTTTTGGTTGAGCATTTGGTTAGTCAGTTTGGGGTCTGCCCGACCGCTAGTTTGCTTCATTACTTGACCCACAAAGAACCCAAGCAGCTTGGTTTTACCGTTGCGGTACTGTTCGAGTTCTTTGGGACTAGCAGCAATGATTTCATCAATGATTTTTTCCAGTTCTGCGGTGTCGGAGATTTGGACAAGTCCCTTGCGATTAACCAATTCTTGAGGAGAACCGCCTTGAGATAATAACTCTGGTAAAATTTCCTTAGCGATTTTGCCGCTAATAGTGCCGTTTTCAATCAAAGCAATCAGTTCTGCTAAATGTTGCGGTTTGAAAGCAATTTGATTGATGTTGAGTTTTTCGTTATTTAGGTATCCGGTAATGTCTCCCATTACCCAATTAGCCGCTTGCTTGGGTTGAGCTTTAGCAGCTAGAGCAGCTTCAAAATATTCTGCAACAAATCGGTCATCTGTTATCACTCTAGCATCATAGGCAGAAAGTCCTAGTTCTGTTTCATAACGATGCCGTTTTGCTGCTGGTAGTTCCGGGAGTTCAGATTTCCATTGTTCTAGCTGTTCAACAGGAATTTCAATGGGTACTAAATCAGGTTCAGGGAAATAGCGGTAGTCGCTACTTCCTTCTTTAATACGCATACTGCTAGTGCGTTGATTACCTTCTTCCCATAATCTAGTTTCTTGTATAATGCGTTCACCAGATTCTAAAGCAACTGTTTGTCGCTCAATTTCATAATCAATTGCTTTTTGGATAGCACTGAAAGAGTTCATGTTTTTGATTTCTACTTTCGTGCCAAACTCTTCCTGTCCAACTGGACGTATGGAGATATTCACGTCGCAGCGCAGGGAACCTTCTTGCATATTGCCGTCACTTACGCCCAGGTAGCGCAAAATTCGGCGTAATTCTTGGGCATATTCTGCGGCTTCTTGACCTGAACGGATATCAGGTTCAGAGACAATTTCTACTAAGGGAACACCTGTGCGGTTGTAATCTACTAAAGAGTAGGTGGAACCAGAAATCCGCTCACCTCCGCCGTGTACCAATTTACCAGCATCTTCTTCCATGTGCAGGCGTGTAACACCAATCCGCTTGCGGGTAGCATTGCCAGCATCATCTAATAGCTCAATTTCTAGCCAACCATGTTCAGCTATTGGCAAGTCATACTGAGAAATTTGATAGTTTTTAGGTAAATCTGGATAAAAATACTGCTTGCGGTCAAATTTGCTATAAGGTGCAATAGTCGAGTTGATTGCTAAACCAGCTTTGACGGCATATTGTAGTACGTTTTGATTTAAAACTGGTAGGACTCCAGGCATTCCCATGCAAACCGGACAAATGTTCTGGTTTGGAGTCGCACCAAATTCTGTGGAGCAATTGCAAAATATTTTAGTATTTGTACTTAGTTGACAATGAGTTTCTAGACCGATAATTGCTTCGTACTTAGTTTTGACAGGTGCGACGGTTGTCATGAGCTTATTAATTGCAGCGTTGGCAATACTTCGGCTCTATTTTAACTAAATTCGACATCAGCCCCAGGTTTACCTATTATCTGGAGATATTCTGAGTTCCTGGAGTGGTAAAAGCTGATGTACAGCCAGAAAGCAATTCTAGAGGAATTTTGGCTGCTGACTTTTCCAGTCTTTGTAATTGACCGCGATAATTTATCAGTTCAGGCTTATACATAATCGAAGTTGCAGGTGGCTTAGAAACATAAGAGATCATTTGATCCACAACTTTAATCGATCGCTTCCAATCTTGATCGCAAACCGCTTGCTGGAGTTGTAAATTTAAAGTAAAAGAAGGATTAGGTTGAAACATTGAAGTATTGGAAGGGGAAGTAGTGGGTTGAGCCGCTAATTTCATAGCTGTAGCTAGCAAAATAGTCGTGGTTAAAGTCGCTAATTTCATCGTTTCGCCCTTTTGTCAACGTTTATATATATATTGCCCTTCAACGCGATCGCATCTAACACGCACCCAGAGTATTTCGCGATCTCTGCGATCGTATTCTCAATATCATTTGTATATCTTGGCTTGAGAATTTATTAATTCCTCTCTCCTCCCCCCTCTCCACTCTTAAAGTCTAACTAAGCCAATTTGTGCTAGTGCCTGTGTTGTAATACCCAAACCAAACAGTGTAATTAACAGCGCACTGACAGCAGGTAACCCACGAAACAGTTTCCCTTGTGTAGGAAAACGATCAAAAATTCGTTTACCACCAACCAATAACAATCCAATTCCGGTTAGTGTAGCTGCTAGTCCTAAACTAAATGCTAATACGAGCAATAATCCAAAGCCTGTACGATTTAGCGCAACAGAACTTAACAGTACAACCAAAGCTGAGGGACAAGGTACAATACCGCCAGAAATACCCAAAGCTAGTAAACTACGCCAAGTTACAGGCTCTCCATTAGCCCCTGGTGGTAAGTGTGAGTGGTCATGGTGACTATTTCCGCCGTGATGTGCATGACTATGATCGTGGTCGTGGTCGTGGTCATGAGTATGATCGTGATCATGCTGGTGATGAGGAACATGATGATGATCATGCCCATGGTGATCATGGCTGTGTCCTGATGACCATTTGCTTAGTAGATTAATCTTCGGTAATCTATTGCTTAATAGGTTCAGACCAATAATAACGACCAATAGACCAGATATAAAGCTTAACCAAGGATATATTTGCTCTGGCACGATCCACTTAGAGGCGAATAGAGCCACCAAACCTAAAGCAAATACGCCAAGAGTATGGGTAATAGTGGTTGTTAACCCTAAGAACACAGCGTGTCGAGGTGTAGCGCGAGATCCTACTAAATATGCTCCAACTATGGTTTTACCGTGTCCAGGTGAAACCGCGTGCATTGCACCCCAAACAAAAGACCCTGCGATCGCAATTAAAAAGCTACTAGCAGGTAGCCAAAATGATTTCTGCCCTAACGATATTTGCTGGTTTTCGGGGCTAAAAATCACGTTTTGCACCTGTTCGCGATCAAATATCGTCGCCAAGCAACGAGCAGTCGGCACTCCTGGCAAAAATAAATTGTAGTTAATTTTAATTCCTGCTACAGGTTTAAGCCAGGAGTAGAGCAACATTAAGGTGCTATGTGTGCCAGCCGTAACCTGCATATTTGAAGGTACTGCCGTCGTGTCTGATGGTTTGACAGTTAGCACACCTAGTTGTCCCTGATTATCAGTAAGACGAATGCGATCGCTCAAAAATCCTTGCAATTCTGCTTGATGTATGCTTACCTCATTAGGTGTTAACTGACCATCTCGATTATCATCGGCTGATGCAACCAAACCAGTAGGAAAAGTCAGCGTTACCTTGGTTTGTGTATCACCTACAACAATTTCTGCAACTGCTAAATCAGCCCAATGAGCATGGCTAGGACTAGCAAAGGCGATCGAGAGCAACAGCGTACCTAAAAACGCAAGTATACTAAACCGAAATCCACGCCATTTTTTCTTCATACTTTTGATAAATTACTTAATTTATACCGACTTGTATTTTATTTAATAGATGGTAGACCAATGAGCATAAGTCAATAAAATCTAGGGTTACATCTGCGTCATTTGCGTTAATCTGCTCACATCTGCGATCAAAAAAAGTTTTGATTTTGGCAATAAATCTAATAGATGTAAACTTGTTAATTGTTAATTGATTAATTTAAACCCAAAAGTCCTACACCAAGTCCCAAAGCTTGCCGAGCTTTTTCATCAAAAGTTGGGTCTGTCTCCTGCGCTTTTTTAAAGAAAGCTGTAGCAGTAGCTTGATTTCCCAAATTTTGTTCAATTGTACCTGCACGGTAGAACATTCCCGCATCACGTATGCCCGATTTCAGGGCTTGCTGCATTGCCTGTTGCGCTTCCCCCCAGCGACCTAAGCTGGAAAATGCCCAAGCTAAAGTATCATACGTCTCAACATCACGGCGGTTTGGCAATTCTGATTGTATTAAGGAAAGAGCTTCAACTAAGTCTTTAGAACGCCCTCGCTCTATCAATAAACGTGCTAATTCACGTTTGTGACCAAAAGATGTCAACTCTTGGCGCAACCTTATCTCAGCTTTATCTCGCCACTTTTGCGCTTCTGATGAATTTCCTTGTAAATCTTTTACTCGTGCCATACCCCTCAGCACAACGTGGTCGTACACAGTCGGGGCGCGTTGTAAGGTAATGAAAAATTGCGAGTAAATTTTTTCAGCAGCTTGATAATTTCCCCGCCGCACTTCTAATTCTGCCAGATTTAAAAGTGCTGGGGAATATTGTGGCAGAATACGCAAAGCTTCTTTATAAAGTCCTTCCGCTAGTTTTATTTGACCCCGTTTTAAGTAAAGTCTACCTAATAAGGTACGTGCTGATATTGAGCTACCAGTTTCTTCAGGTTCTTCAGCAGCTAAGGCTTTTTGAAAAGTTTGGATGGCTTCTTGATCTTTCCCTTGAGCTACTTTTACTAATGCTTGTAGCGTCAAGGAAGCTACCGAAGGACTATGAACCACTAATTTATCGGCGGCAATATTTGCCTCTTTTATATTACCTGTAGCTAAATTAGCCGTGACAAGAGTTGCTAAGGCATCATCCTCTCCCTCCGCTTGTTTTGCTAAACGAATTGCTTCGTTAAAGTCATGTCTAGCTGTTGCTACTCTAGCCAGTACTACAATTGCAGTTTCATTATCAAAAGACAATTTTGCCAGTGACTCTTGAGCAGTCTGTTCGGCTAGCAAATACCAACTTGTCTCTCCAGTCGCCCTAGCCATTTTTAAGTAGACTTTGGCAAGTGAAGCTCGATTTAGTCCGCCATCAGGATCGTAGCGCAGACGTTTTTGATAAAAAGCTATTTCTTGTTCTAAAGCTTGAGTAACACTGCCTGGTGATGGTCGCTCAAAATTGTAACGGTAAGCAGTATTGAGTTGATTTCCAAAGTTTGCATTCCACAAGCGTAGACCGAGTGGAACAGATATTAACATACCTGCGATCGGCACAGCAATTAGAAGTGACAGCCAAAAACGTTTTCTTTGTTTTGGCTGTTCATGTTCAGAAAAATCACTGCTTTTCATGTCGCTTACTTTGTTTCAACTAGGAGCAACGCTCAATACTGCTGGGGATGGGGGAAATGAGGGAGATGGGGAAGATTTAGATAATGCTATTTTTCTTAGTATCTTCTTTCTCTTCACTCCTCGCTCATCCCCCTAAAAAGTTATCTACTTAGTTGGGTGGAGCAAGATAGGGGAAGCTGGGTACTAACTCTTTATGACCTTGTGCAGGGTTACCAGGTGTGCCATTGTAGGACACGTTATCAGTAGCCGCCGGATTATTAGTTAACACTTTTAAAGTCAGGTCAATAACATCATCCTTGAGCTTTCTCCCACAGATAGGGCTACCCATAGTATTCAAGCAACTTGCTGGGATGGTTACATCATAGTTGCTGGCTTGGCTTGTATCGATCCGCATGACATCAGGCAGAAAAGCACGAGTCAATGCGGTGGCACGAGTCTGATCATTACCCAGTGCGAGCAACGTTCTATTAGCCTCAGCTAAAATCTCATTAGCTAGTGCTCGTTGACTTGCATTTAAACCCCCAGTAGGTTGTGCTGGTGCTGGTGCTGGTGCTGGTGCTGGTGCTGGTGCTGGTGCTGGTGCTCGTTGCCCCCTGAAGATTCCCCCCACACTCCTTGGGGCGCTTACAACCGGACTAGGTTGTACTGGTGCTGGTGCTGGTGCTGGTGCTGGTGCTGATGCAGTTTGTGGTGCTACATTACCCAATGCAGCAGCTTCAAAATCTGGCCCAACCATGTTTAAAGCATTTAGGTAGTCATTACTGACGATTAAACCTTCGTTGACTGCTGGTCGAGCTAGCCTTTCAACCTGAGTGAACGCACCACTACCAGAAGAGTCGTGTGAAATAGTTTCCCAAACATCGAAGGTTGTTGCAGAGGATGACCCTTGTAACACAGATATTGGAACTGTCATAGCGATCGCATTGACGTTTACATCTTTGAAGTCGTCAATAGCTGTCTGAGGGGAACGGAAACCTACCTTATCCCCAAACCCTGCTAGACCTGCACGCACTCGGAAGAACTGCTCAACATCAAAAAAGAATGGATCTTCCCGTAGACCAGCAAACACAGATAATGTTGATCCTGCCACTGCTACGGGGGTAACATTGGCGGTATTAGTATTTACGGGAGTAGTTGTGCCTGCGTTAACCTTATTAGCTACTATTTGACCATCACGGATTACTGTTAATAGGATCTGCTGTTGCTTAAAAGGGTTACTACCAGTAGGTTCACTAAATTCAAATCGCAGAATTACGTCAGGATTTGCATAAGCGGTAGTAGGCGAGGCATTTTTATCTGCAACGCGCTTTACTTTAAACTCGTAACGCGCTCTATTACTAAAATAGTAAGGCTGACGAGGCATTGAGCGTGGGTTGGTATTCATTATAAATACCAAGTTGCCAGTAGGAGCATTAGGATTTTGATCTTGTGCTCGGAACACGAACAAATCTGTTAAGTTTAAGTTGCGTCCTTTGGTATCAGTTTCGCCATCGTCATGGTCAGAAGCTCTGAGGTAGCTAGGGGTAGTTGCAGCGATTAAAGCCAAGCCCAAGGCTAATGCACCCAATCCGAGTGTTTTTTTAAGATTTTTACTGGAGCTACCTAAGACGAGGCGTTGTAAAAATGCTTTAGGGGAAGTAATTGTTTTTGTCACGTTGTTCCTTACTACTAGATCGTGAAAAATTAACATTAATATAATTTTCAATAAAAATGTTAATTTTTTTTGTTTGCCTAGATATTATCTTACAAGACAGAAAATTTTAAAAAATAGTTCCCTACTTTTTAATATCCATCATAGCCAACTATCAATCGAAATTTGATAGCTTTTCTGCCTTGCATTTGATACAATATCACTTTTTAGGATCAAAAGTCTATTAGATTTGTCTATTATATTTAAAATCAACCTTACGACGTATTACAGTAGGCTAGATTATTTTAACCTGTAGTTTTTACACCTTCTACGTAGAACATTTCAATCACGTTTTAGGTGAGTGTTTTGGATAGGCTTTTAGATTGTAAAAATTCTCTGACTACATCTTCAACTTTACGAAATTCTCCATCAACTTGATAATTCATTTGTCGCATATCTGATTCAGAAATTAAGCCTTCTAACTGGTTGAAAGCAGATTGCAATTGGGGGTATTTTTGTAATGTTTCTTGCCGTACTACTGGTACGGCTTGATAGGGTGGAAAGTAGTTTTTATCATCTTTTAAGACAAGTAATCTTAAGGTTTGAATTTGTCCATCTGTGGAGTTACCTGCAACTAAATCAACTTTTTGATTAACTAACGCCCGATACATTAATCCTAAATCCATCACTTGAGGCGGTTTTGCAAATTTGAAATTATAAGTTTTAGCTAACCCTGGAAAACCATCGGCACGTTCTAAAAATTCATAGCCAACTCCTGCTTGCCACTGTGGGGTATATTTACTAGCTTCGGATAGTGTTTTTATCTGTAAGCGTTGAGCATCGCTACCCCTAATAATCATCGCAAAGGTGTTATTAAAGCCTAGAGGGTGAGTTACTGCTAAGTTGAATTTTTTGGCGTATTCTTGTTTAACTTGCTGATAAACTTGTTGGGGGTTAGTAATAGTTTTTTGGTTTAAGATGGCGGTGAATGCAGTTCCGGTGTATTCTACATAAGCATCAAGTTGACCAGATTGTAACCCTTTATGACAAATGAAAGTGCCTCCTAAGTTTAAGCGGCGTTTGACTTTTAATTGGGTGGTGTTTTCAATTTGTTGGGCTAAAAGTTCTCCTAAGATAACTTGTTCAGTAAAGTTTTTTGAGCCGATAACAATATCACCCTTACTGCTGGTATTTTGTTGAGGGGTACAACTGGCGATCGCTAATATTAAAATTATTGGTAAAATTAACAATAAATTCCTGGTTTTACCCCTCCCCAACCCTCCCCTTATCAAGGGGAGGGAGCGCAATTTGTTACTTACCCACAAAATAGGGGGGGATTGAGTTTTGTTAATTTGCAATTTTTGTAGGAAGTATAATAATTTTTTCAATTTACTTATTTATCTTTTCAACGTTAGTAAGCGTTCAATCCAACCAAGGGCAAAATCTGCTGCTAAGGCAATCAAAGCTGCGGGGACAGCACCAGCAAGAATTACTTGATTGTTTACCATTGATATACCCCGAAATATAAATACGCCCAATCCATCAGCACCAATTGCAGGAGCAATTGTAGCAATACCAATAGCAATTACAGTAGCAACTCGCAAACCTGCTAAAATTACTCCCAATGATAAAGGTATTTCAACTTGTAATAGTAATTGCCAATCAGTCATGCCCATACCTTTGCCAGCTTCACGAATTGCTGGATCAACGTTAGTAATACCAGTGTAGGTATTACGAATAATTGGTAGTAATGAGTAAAGAGTTAATGCAACAATTGCGGGAGTGTTGCCAATTCCTCCTAGAAAGGGAACTGAAATTAAAAAACCAAAGATTGCTAAACTCGGAATTGTTTGAACTATGTTGGCAAAACCTAATACTAGCTTAGTAAATTGCGGTTTACGGGTGATTAAAATACCTAGTGGGATGCCTAATAAGGTCGCAATTGCAATAGAAATGCCAACTAGCAATAAGTGGTTGCCCGTTTGTACGAGTATTTCTGAACCATAACGGATTAGAAAGAAGTCTTGCAATTTTGTCAACTCCCCACTGAATTGTTTTGTGCGATCGCGCAAGCGCTGACTTGTCAGTTCGCATTCGAGCCCAAGCATTGCATAAAAGCACGCGCCTCTGGTTCCTGAGATTTTAGAAACTCAGCAGGTGTATCTAATACTACTAATTTTCCTTGATTCATTAAACCAATTCTTGATGCTAGAGTGAACGCTTCCTGTATATCATGGGTAACAAATATAACTGTTTTTCCTAATTCTTGCTGTAAACGTAAAAATTCACGCTGAATTTCTAGGCGTGTAATTGGATCTAATGCCCCAAAAGGTTCATCCATTAACATTAAAGGCGGATCAGCAGCTAAAGCTCGTGCTACACCAATTCGTTGTCTTTGCCCCCCAGAAAGTTCGTGGGGATAGCGACTGGCAAATTTTTCTGGCTCTAAACCTAGCAAATGTAAAAGTTCATAAACACGGGTTTTAATTTGCTTAGGTTTCCAGGCTTCTAAAGATGGTACTAACCCAATATTACGTTCAACTGTAAAATGTGGAAATAAGCCTGTTTCTTGAATAACATAGCCAATATTACGGCGCAATTTTATCGGATTCCATGCCGTTGTGGGAACTCCATTAACTATCACTTCGCCTGTAGTTGGTGTTAGTAAACTATTAATTAGCTTCATGGTTGTTGTTTTACCACTACCGCTACGACCTAATAATACTAATATTTCTCCCCTAACAACTGAAAAATTTAGATTTGATACTAAAGGTTGCTGGCTTGGGCAATAAGTGACATCGCGAAATCTAACAGAAATTTCATTGGCTGATAGCATGATTAATTAGCAATTATTAATTCAGAACTTACTCAAAAAATAAATTTTAGGAACGGTTTCACCTATTTAAGTATGTTTTTATATTGATACGTGATATGTGGGTAGAGAAACAGTAAAACTTGTACCTACGCCTACCTCACTTTCAAAGGAAATTCTGCCCTGATGTAATTCTACTGCTTGCTTAACAATTGCTAAACCTAAGCCTGTTCCTGAAATATTGCCAACATTACTGGCTCGATGGAAAATTTCAAAAAGATGATGCTGTTCAGATATCGGAATACCTATGCCTTGATCTTGAACATTAATTATAGTTTGTTGATTGTTACAAATAATATTTACCTGAATAATTGCTCCTTCGGGAGAGTACTTAAAGGCGTTGGATACTAAGTTGGTTAAAATTTGTCGCATAAGCTTGCAATCCATTTCTACAGTGCTACACTCTCCGCGAATCTCGAAGAGCAATTTATGTTTTTTGCGGTCTGCGAAAGATATTTCATCAATTATCTCTCTGCAAAATACTTCTAAGTTAAAATCTGTGATGTTTAAACTCAGTTTACCTGCTTCGACTTTACCCATAAATAGTACATCTTCCAGCAGTAAAGTCATATTTTTTACTTGTGTTTGGATTTTATTAAGATGTTGTAACTTTCTTTCTTCACTAAATTTATGACCAAAAGATTTGAGTAAATCACTAGATGAGTAAATAGTTGCTAGTGGAGTGCGAAACTCGTGAGAAGCCATTGTAATAAAACGAGACTTTAGCTCACTTAGTTCTTTTTCTTTTTCCAAAGCTTTATGGAGTTCTTCTTCTGCTATTTTGCGCTCAGTAATATTTTGGATTTGAGCAATAAAATATAAAGGTTTACCTAAATGTTGGTCGTCATCCTCGTTGTTGAAGGTTTCACGCATTAGGGATTTACTTAATACAATCCATACTATATGTCCATCTTTGTGGATATATCGCTTTTCTTGGTGGTAGTAGTTGGCTTGTCCATTCAGCAGCAGATGAATATTTTTCCAAGAGGTATCAACATCATCTGGGTGGGTAATGCTCTGAAAATTCATACCAAGTAATTCTTCTTCAGAATACCCCACAATATTGCAAAAATAACGATTAACTTTAAACCAATGACCATCTAAATCTGCTAATGCTAGTCCTGTAGCAGCATTGTCAAAGGAACTCCAGAAGCGTTCTTCACTTTTGCGTAATTCTCCTTCTACAAGCTTGCGAGTAGCATTTTCACTTTTAAGATGTACGTTAACTGCTTCTAATTGTGCAGGATTTTGTAAAGCTAATGCTAGCGGTATTAGGGGGATAAGCTTCACTGCTGTATAAGCTGAAATGACGGCGGTAATTGCTTTGAGTAAACCTGCTATCCAATAATTAGGATGCCAAAGCGTCCACACTTCCATGAGGTGAGTGGTTCCGCAAGCAAAGATGAAAGCTATAAATAACAGAAATATGCCGTTAAAGGGTAAATCTTCCCGCTTGCGGACAAAATATAGTAGGGTTATAGGAATGGAATAATAAGCTAGGGCAATTAAAGAGTCAGATATGATATGCAGCCCTACCAACCCAGGTTTCCAAAGATAGCAGTGTCCGTGCGGAATAAACGGGCTTTCAGTTAGAAAATTTAATAATTTGATCATATAAATTCAATAAATTTATGGTTATTGACTAAGCAATAGAGGAATTTGGCTAGAGAGGAATTAAACTACGAACTTTTTCGGTAATAGCTTTTTTAAAGTTTTCTACACTGGGATAAGCTGGGAACTGCTCTTAGTCAGAGATAATGTATAAGATGTATTATCTGTTAAATCATGACTATTGTGGAATGTTATTAGTATTGGTAAATACTAGCAATTACTATAAATTGGGATTGTTTAAGTATTTCTACTTATCTATTTTTATCAACAATGTTACCAACAGAGTTACTGATACACCGTCAGAATGGGGAGGCGATCGCACCGAAGCGGTTAACGATAGATAATAATAATATTGCGATCGCACTAGATTTAATTGAGTGTTTCCAAGAAGCTGTTGGCAATACTCAAGGTAAACTAGATCAACAGCTATTAGATATAGAAGGGGAACGTCCTGATTTTCGGGTAATTAGAGGATTAGCACATTTACTAAAAGGTGATGCTTTTAGTAAGTTTGAAATTGTTAGTCCGCTAGAACCACAACAGTTAAGAGAGAAAGTATATAGTCTTGCTGCTAAATCTGTTCCGAGTCTGGAAGCATCGGAGAAAACACTTGTTACTTTAGCAAATACCCTAAGTCAAGAATTAGAAAGAGAAGTTTTACCTGTGCATATTCGCACTGGTTTATATGCAGATTTACCCGATAATCGGATTTTGACGCAATTTGAAGCACCAGTAGCGGAAGCGTTGTTGCATCGGTATAATTTATCGCAAGTGCAAGGGGTATTTTACCGCGCTAGTAATATAACTTTAAATGCTCACCGTAATGTCCCTGGTGAGTATAAGTTGTTGTTTCGATATCTAAAATTATTTCAATTAATGGCTTATATCGAAGGAGATGCGGATCATGGTTTTACTATTACGGTAGATGGTCCTACCAGTTTATTTAAGCCTAGTACAAGATATGGACTGGCGATCGCCAAATTACTTCCAGCACTTTTGCACGTTACCAAATGGAGTTTAGCTGCAACATTACAAAATCGTGATTTTTATACAGGTAAAGCTAAAACTGGCAAATTTAGCCTTAATTCTGATTGTGGTTTAGTCAGTCACTACCCACCAGATAAGCCTTATGACAGTATGATTGAGGCATCATTTGCTAACCGTTGGGAATCATTAAAAACAGATTGGGTATTAGAAAGGGAAGTTAATTTAATTCCAATTCCTGGTAGTGTAATGATTCCAGATTTTCGTTTAGTACATCCAGATGGACGAATATTTATCTTAGAAATTGTTGGTTATTGGCGACCTGAATATTTACAGAAAAAATTCTCACAAGTACGCCAATCTGGTTGTGATAATTTAGTTTTAGCTATTTCAGAACGGCTGAATTTAGAGAAAGCAGGGGTTAAGGTTGAGAATGTACCTGCAAAAGTTGTTTGGTTTAAAGATAAATTATCGCCTAAAGCAGTATTAGAAGTGATAGATTCTTAGCTATACAGCGATCGCTCCCAGGTTTAACCTGAAAACGATCACACTGAAGAGCAATGCAACATAAAGCCATCAAAGTTAGCTAGAAAGAAGTGCTTCAGGTTGATAACGAATGTTAGCTGCTTCTAAACGCTGTAATGCTTCACCTAAGCGATCGCACTCTGCAATTAAACTAATTCTTACATAGCCTTCGCCACCAGTACCAAAAGCATTACCAGGAGTCATAACAACTCCAGTTTCTTGCAATACTGATAAAGCAAAATCAGTTGAAGTCATCCCTGGAGGACAAGGAACCCATAAATACATGGTTGCTTTTGGTTTAGGAATTTTCCATCCTAACTTTTCTAACCCTGCAATTAAAAAGTCCCGACGTTCGCGGTAACGATCTTGCACTTGGGTAACAAATTCATCTGGCATTTGTAAAGCGGTTTCTGCTGCTGATTGTAAAGCAGCAAAAATGCCATAGTCCAAGTTAGTTTTTAGTGTGCGTAACCCTTGAATAATATGTTGATTTCCGACAACAAAACCAACTCGCCAACCTGCCATATTATAGGTTTTTGATAGGGTATGAAATTCTACTCCAATTTCCTTAGCACCAGGAATTTCTAATAAGCTGGTTGGTTGATAACCATCAAAAGCTAATTCTGCATAGCATAAATCGTGAACTAACAGAATTTCATAATGACGAGCAAAATCAACTATTTCTTCAAAAAATTCGCGGGGTGCAGTTGCCCCTGTAGGATTACTAGGATAGTTGAAAAACAGAATTTTAGCTTGTCTAGCTACATCATCAGGAATTTCAGATAAATCAATTACCCAATCTTTCTCTGGCTTCAAGATCATACTGTGGACAGTAGCGCCAGCAATGATAGGACCGCGAAAATGTACAGGGTAAGAAGGACTGGGTACTAAGACGACATCGCCAGGGTTAAGATATGCCAGGGCAAGATGACCTAAACCTTCCTTGGAACCCAGTAAAGGTAACGCTTCACTATCTGGATCGAGTTTTACGTTGTAGCGACGATTATACCAAGTGGTAATTGCACGCCTGAAGTTGGCAGTACCTTCAAAAGGGGGATAACCGTGATTATTAGGGTTCTGCAAAGCTGCGATCGCAGATTCAATTACTGGTTGAGGGGCTGATCCATCAGGATTCCCCATTCCTAAATCAATTAAATCTAGTCCTTGTTCACGCGCTATGGCTTTGAGTTCGTCTAAGCGGGCAAATACATAAGGCGGGAGGGCAGAGAGGCGTTTGGCTGGGGTAATCCAATCTAAAGTCATTGGCAACGGATGGTTAACGGATGTAACGGATATATTACTTGTTTGGGGTTAACGGATGTAACGGATATATTACCGTTAAGATCTGCAAGTTTTAACTATCCGTGTCTTCGCATCCCTGGTTTGCGGTGCTATTTATTGCTGCTATACCTAAATTAGAACGTCCCGTTTCGACTGGTGTTGTTGTAGATACCATTGCTGCCATTAATTGATCTGGCACAATCTGAAATGGTAGTCGATGGATATCAGAATTAGGGTTACAGGCGATTTCAGCAGCGTGTCGTAGCTGTGTTAGTGTGATTTCTCCTAAACCTAAATCATCTAAGGTTTGAGGTAGGTTAATTTCAGCATAGAACTTTAATAATTGTTGCCGTGCGGTTGCTGCTAGTTTGTTACCCTGTACCATTTCTTCTAGGCGCAGTTGTACCAAAATTCCGTATGCCACTTTTTCGCCGTGTAAAGCGTTGTGGCTTCCTGGTAGGTGGGTTAAGCCGTTATGGACTGCATGGGCTGCGACTGTACGGCATTGCGCCCCGCCTAAGCCACCGATGACACCAGCTAGTAAGACAGTGGCGTTTACTACTTCTTGCCAAACTGTACTTCCTGGTTCTTTGAGTGCTGCGGCTGATTTTTGGAAGAGAAGATCGCGCAAGACTCTTGCTTGTTGGACTGCGGCAATAATTAAGGTTTGTTCAGAATTGCCACTGCTAACAGATGCTTCGTACCATTTGGCGATCGCATCCCCAATTCCAGCTACTAAGGTACGCTGTGGGGCTGTTTGTATTAAGTTGTAATCGAGAATTAATAAGTCAGGACATTTAAGCAGGGAAACATCATATAAAAATGCACCCTCGTCAGAATAAACGTTAGAAAGTGCTGTCCAAGCAGCGCAAGTAGCGGCTGATGTGGGAATAGTTACAACTGGTAATTGACATTGGTAAGCAATTAATTTGGCTGTGTCTAATGCTTTACCACCACCAACACCGATAATTACGTCAGCTTGATGATTTGCTACGGCTTGTTTTAAAGATTCTAAACTAGCTTCACTGCAATCGGGAATGTAAGCTGCCTCAGCAACTTGCAGTTCCATATTTAGGAGGGGTTGCAGTTGCGGAGTGTCAGCAAGAGTGCGATCGCCTCGGACAACTAAGGGACGTTTGCCTAAGCGTGCGATCGCACTTTTCGCTTGTTGCAACGCATCTGTACCTTGCAGCACTTGAGATGGTGCTACTGTCAGGCAAAGCAACGAGTTAGTAGTTTGGCTAGATAAGGCTGATGAGGATTGATAGGGCATATATATAAGTTCGCGCGACCTCAATTACACTATATCCTCATCCTCTTAAATTAGCCTTCCATCTGAAATGCAGCAAGCTTGATTAAACAACTAGATCCCCAATTTAAAGCAGTCAGAGATCTGAGCATTCTAAGCATTAGGATGAGGCAATTTAGCGAAATTGTCGTGATAAATTTTGATCGATAACTGATCATCTTCACGACTAGAAAGCGATGGCTTTGCCTCACCCAGCAATAAAGGTTCTGAAACACCTTCAGTAGGATGAATAATTGTCCGCGCACGGATATTTAGTTGAGTTTGATTTTGTCCTAAACGTCCGTAAGAAAACAAATTATTTGCAGCTTGACGCAGAGTTGCTTCTAATTGTGTTTCAGTAATATCAGGTTTGACAGCAATTACTGCTTGTGTTCCCCCAGTATCGTAAGTCAGGGAGTAGCGTACTGCTCCTGGGACGGGTGTGTGAGTTAAAGGTGCTAAACTCAGGGCAAATAAACCACCTGTAAGGACGCACATAAATCCAGTAATTCCCACAAACCGGAACCGCACGCCCCATTTGAGAATTAATGCTAGTACTGTGATCGCAGCACAAAGTAATGTTAAGATACCTGACCACTTAGTGATGTTGAGGAAATCGGCGGTTGTGAGCATAACAGCTTAAGCTTCTTCTTTCTCGTTACTAATAAAGCCATCTGGCTGTGTACTATTACTAGATTCCAGCGCAGCTTTTAATGTGTGCCAAGTGAGGTTAGCACATTTAATTCTTACTGGAAATTGGGACACGCCTTGCATGACGTTGAGTTTACGCTGTTCTTTAGGAAACTCGACTTCTCCCTTCATCATTTGTTGGAAGCGTTGCACCATTTCCAAGGCTTCCTCTACACTTTTACCCCGCAGGGTATCAGCCATTAAGTCAGCAGATGCGATCGCGATCGCGCAGCCTTCACCTTCAAACTTTACATCTTCAATGCGGTTAGCTGCATCATTCAACTGCAACGTCAACTCAATCGTATCGCCGCAGGAAGGGTTATGCCCTTTCTGATACCGATGTACTGGGTTAGTTTTGCCCTTGTGTCTGGGCTTCTTGTAGTGTTCTAGGATAACTTGTTGGTAGAGATCCCGTAAATTGCCCAATGTCATGATTGGATAGTTATAACCTGCAATAAATTATTTGAGTTGTCTCGATCCTATAGCATCCCCAAAACTTACGCAGTGTTGCACCTGTGACCAAGATAGTCACACTACCAGGACAAAGCTTTCTAGACTAAAAAGCTCAAATCATAATATCTACCTATAGGCAGATTACAGCAAGTCGCTTTATATTTACTTCTGACAGATGAAACTATAGTCATTAAAGGGTAATTTATAGATAAAAGCCAATTTTGACTTAAAAATTAGATTATAAGAGTTGGGTAAAATCAGCCATGAAACTCACCTATTTAGCCAAATATCTCCCGTTATTTATAGCTGTTGCTATCTTAGCTCCTGCTCAAAATACCAAAGCTCAAACAAGAGTTCTCAAGATAGTACAACCTCCCCAAACTCAAACAGTAGTTCCCACGCCAGCGACTACTAAAGAAGGAATTCCTACTTATGGTTCTGAGTATGCCTACGACCGTTATATGCGGCTGGGATATGCAGCTACTCAAAGAAAAGACAACCAAGCAGCTTTATCTTATTTCAAGTTAGCACTTCAAGAACGCCCTAGCGATCGCTACGCGACTATTGCTTATTGGAATATGGTGGATTTGGTTAAAGGTAAAAAATCACCGTCAGCAAAGAAAGTAGCAGAAACTAAATATCAGCGTTATATGAGAATAGGTTATGACGCTACCAACAAGAAGAAATATCAGACAGCTTTAATTAATTTTAAACGGGCATTAAAAGAGCGTCCAGGTGATTTTTATGCCAGCCAAGCATTACGCAATGTCCAAACATATACTAATACGGGGCAAAAAGTTGCTCGTAAGTAAAGGTTGTGGGCTGGTGATTGGTGAGTAGGAAGTTTAAAGTTAAATAGTTTTTAGACATCTCCAATAATGGTAGAGACGTTGTATACAACATCTCTACCATTATTTTAAGTTATGATTTATAATCATCAACTTTGGGAGTAGGTAAAGTTTGCTCTCTGCCTGATTCCCAAAGTCTTTTAAAAGAACTTTTCCTGAGAGCCACAAAAGTTGCTGTAACTGCTCATGGTAACTATTAGCATTGTTAATGAGAGCGAGTTAGTGTATCGGAAGTGCTATAAGTACAATTACTAATTTCAGAAAAAATATCCAAGCATCCTCTAATGCTGCCCATTATTTTTAAAGTGAACTTTTTTACTGAGAAGAGCGTCATTGTTAAAAGTCTGAATTTTAGGAATTAACTGATACTACTTTGGCGGTTTCAAGGATTCAGACGATTGGCGATGCACCAATTTTTAAGAGATTGTGCTAGCGTAAGCGCACGCAACCGATTTACCGCTATTAATACTTTCTATATGAACAGTACCGAATTGACAAACAGCCAAAAACTTCATGGGTCATTCCAATATTCAATTTTCTATTTGACGCTGCTGGCTTTCGTCATAGCAGCGATGCCAACCCCAGGTATGGCTCAACAGCCGAAAAAAAATGCCCCATTTAAACTGGCGCAAAGTGGAGGTGTACTAAGAGAAAGCGCTTATACATTGGGCGCAGGCGATCGCGTTCGTATAGATGTTTTTAATGTACCTGAGTACAGTGGTGAGTATCAGGTGCTAGTTGATGGTACAATCAATCTCCCGATTATTGGTGGCGTAACGGTTCAAGGAAGAAGTCTACAAACTGCAAGCACTGCCATTTCCAACCAATTCGCTCGATATCTCAAACGTCCTCTGGTGACAGTCAGCCTCCTAGCACCGCGTCCAGTCAAAATTGCTTTATCTGGGGAAGTAAATCGTGCTGGTTCTGTAGTAATTCCCTTTGGTGAAGGCAGACAATTTCCTACATTATCCCAAGCAATTCAACTAGCTGGAGGAACGACACAGGCAGGTAATATTCGCCAAGTGCAAGTACGCCGAAGAATTTCTCCTGGTCGTCAACAAGTGATTACTACTAATCTTTGGGATGTCTTGGAAAATGGTAATTTGGCTCAAGACATCACCTTGCGAGATGGAGACACAATTTTTATTCCGACAGTAGCTGCGGTTAGTGCATCTGACAGCAGACAAATAGCAAATTCCAATTTGGGGACACAGGTAACTGGGCCGATCAGAATTGCGATGGTAGGTGAAGTTTCTCGCCCTGGAACTTATAGTGTTCAACCCCAAAGTGCTGGAGGTAGTGGACAGGCTGGTGCTGGCAGACCCGCGACTTTAACACAGGCAATTCTATTAGCTGGTGGCTTAACACCATCAGCAGGGATTAGCCAAATCCAAATTCGTCGTCCTACAAGAAGTGGTTCAGACCGGGTACTGGTTGCCAACTTGTTGCAACTTTTGCAACAGGGCGATATCGGTCAAGATGTAATGTTGCAGGAAGGAGACACAGTGCTGGTTCCTACCCGCACTGATAATAATCCCGCAGAAGCAAGTATACTAGCAGCTTCCACATTGGCAACCCAGGTAACTGGCCCCCTCAAGGTAGCGCTGGTAGGTGAAGTAAATCGCCCTGGAACTTACGCAGTTAAGCCAGAGGCTGCTGGTCCTAATGGTACAAGCACTCCGCCTACGCTGACGCAGGCGATTCAAGGTGCTGGTGGAATTAAACCTACAGCTAATATCCGTGCCGTTGAGATACGGCGTAATAGCCGCAATGGTTCAGGACAAGTGATTACTGCCAATCTATGGCAACTATTGCAAAGTGGTGACTTCAGCCAAGATCTCCTGTTGCAGGAGGGAGATACCATCGTAGTGCCTACGGCAGCAAACCTTGACCCAAGAGAGGCAGAAGCATTAGCTCAATCTACCTTTTCTCCCGATAAAATTAGGGTGAGTATTGTAGGGGAAGTCAAACAACCAGGTGCAGTTGAATTGCCACCAAATACGCCATTAACCTTGGCTTTGCAGGCAGCAGGCGGATTTAACAATGGTCGCGCTCGTACCAATAGAGTTGATTTAGTTCGCTTAAACCCAGATGGTACAGTGACTAAACGTACCATTGGAGTTGATTTGTCACGAGGAATAGATCAACAGAACAATCCCGCTCTCCGCAATAATGACGTAATTGTGGTAAATCGTTCCAATCTAGCCACTATTGGCGATACTGTGGGAACAGTGTTGAATCCACTGGGTAGTATTTTCTCGTTATTCAACTTCTTGAGAATCCTCCGCTAACGGCATAGCTATATGATCTGAGGTAATTAACAAGTCGGCGGTATCATTTTTTGAGGTTAAAAATTTAAATTAACCGCAAATATCGCGCGAACTTCGCTTGCCCCAGGCTACGCAGATAAGTAGCACCACATCAAAAGAAAATCTTCCCCTCCCCGAATTTCGGGAAGGGGGCTGGGGTTTTACATTTTAAATTAAAATTATCTTCAATGCCTTGAATTAACCAAAATAAGAGCAGATTGCCTTATAATAAGTCAATTTTTAAGAATGACTAGGGATAATCTAGGTAACAGCGCACAGGAGCAATAAGGCTTGATTTAACGTCTATAGTAGAGATTGCTTTAAACTCGAAATGCAATTTTTTAATACCTAAATTTGCTGTAACTGTAGTTAGGTAAAAATACAGCGATCGCCAAAACAACTTGACAGTTAGTCAAAAATTGTAAGTAGAGGGGCATAGTTAAACTTCATCAGGTTTACGCAAAAAAACACGCGAGCAAGATGGCTGCACTACTGATATGGTCAAGGCAAGTTAATTTACCCTGTATGCAGTGTGACCATCTTGGTCACGCCCAGCTTTCTGTCTAAATCCTGACTTCAATTATCAATGACTGATGATCAATGACCAATTCCCAGTATGATCTTAAATTTAAATTTTACCTACCTATCTAGAATAATATTTCTGAATCTTCGCACTGTGATCTGTAACACTATATCTGTTACTCCTTAAGTATTGAATTTGATATTGTAACTCATGCAAGGGTGAGTATAAAAAATGAACAACTCCCCAAAGTTAGAAGAAAAAACAGAAAGCCGCTCAATGCCGCTTAACCAGCGTTTGACGCTGATCATATTAAATCGCCCCCCTAGCAGTAACATCGCTATTATTGTGCTGCTGACAATTTTAGGGGGATTAGGAGCAGCTTGGTTATATATTGAAACTCAGCTAGCGCCATTAGTTGAGCAAAATCTGACTCAGACGCTAAATAGACCTGTGCAGCTAGGTCACGTTGAAGGTTTTGGGTTCACAGGTTTACGGTTTGGTCGTTCAGCAGTACCCGCCACCCCTACTGATCCAGACCGCTTATCAGTTGAAGCGGTAGATGTGGGTTTCAATCCTCTAAAACTGCTGTTTGATCGCACCTTACAACTTGATGTCACTTTAGTTAAGCCAGATGCGTATATTGAACAGGATGCTGAACTGCGCTGGGTTTCGACCACTATTAAATCCGAAGAAAAGAAAGGTTTTATCAAAACTGACTTGCAAGTAGTGCGGATATCACAGGGAAATGTTGTACTATTACCATTTTCTCAATTACCAAGTGGTAGAACACCTGTTGTTATTACAAAAGTAGACGGGAATGCCAGCTTTTTCGATCAAAATCAAAGGATTAGTTTTGATTTAGAAGGTCAACCTATTGAGCAAGTTCAAAATCCTCAGTATAGACATTTAATTGTTAAGGGACAACATCTACGTCCAACTCAACAAACAAATTTAGTAGTTTCAGGGCAGAATTTACAGGCAAGTGCGATCACCCGCTTTGTTAAGTTACCTGCTGTTGGTCTGCTGGCGGGGGATGTGGATGGTAATTTAGAAATCAAACTGCAAGCAAAGCAACGTCCTTTATTATTTGGAACTGCTTATCTGAAAGCAGCAACTATAAAAATCGCCCAAGTTCCAAAACTTTTTAGTCAATCAACTGGTTATTTAGGTTTTAGAGGAACACAAATCCAGCTACAGAAAGTTGGTACAGTTTATGGTCAAGTTCCAGGTGTTGTTGCTGGGGTAATTGATACACAGTCAGGTTACAACATTGCTGCTCAAACAGCACCAGTAAGGGTAAATAATATCCTGAATACATTGGATCTAAAGTTACCAGTAGCGGCTTCAGGGGAAGCACAAGGAACTATTAACTTAACTGGAGCTTTGGATAAACCAATATTATCAGGAACAGTTGTTAATACTAAGCTAACCCAAGTTGACCGCATACGATTTAGAGATGTTAAAGCGAACTTTTCGCTGGTTAATAAGGTAGTTTCAATTACAGGATTGCAGGCATTCCCTGTTGTTGGTGGTCAGGTTACAGGGGCGGGTACAGTTCAGTTAGGTAAAAAAGCTGGTCTTGCTTTCAATTTTAATGGTAATAATTTGCCAGCAGATGCGATCGCACAAATTTATGGCTCTATACCTCCCATTAACCTTGGCTTAGTTGCAGCCCAAGGTCAAGTATCAGGTGTTGCTGGCAAACTTCAAACAGTTGTCAACTTTTCAGCACCAAATGCTACATATCCTGGTAGGGGTGAAGTAGTAATTACTCCAGAACGTACCATAGTTTTCCGCAATACTACTTTTCAAGTTGCAGGCGGAACAGTTACAGGGACAGGACAGCTAACTGATAAAAATTGGCAAGCGCAGATTCAAGCATCAAATGTGCCAGCACAAGGTTTAGTAGCATTAACTAAAAGGCAAGTACCGCCACAACTACAAAGAATAATATCGGGTAATTTCTTACTATCAGGAAGTAGAGGAACTTTTAAACCAGAAACAATTAACGGAACTGGTTCTGCACAGCTTCAAGTTGCAGGTGGTAGGATTACAGGGACTAATGTACTACTTAGAAATGGTCTGTGGCAAGGTAATTTTAATGCTAACAGTTTACAACTAGGGCAATTATCGCCACAAGCACCTGCAAATTTTAAAAATGGACAAATTACAGGGGATTTTAATTTAGCTGGCAGTTTAACAAATTTTCAAACATCAACCATTACTGGTGCTGGTACTGGGCGCTTACAGTTAGCTAATGGCAGTATTAGTAGCTCATCATTACAACTAAGTGATGGTCGCTGGCAAGGGAACTTTAATGCTAATAATCTGCAACTAGGGCAATTGTCGCCACAAGTCCCTGGAAATTTAAAGAGTGGACAATTAACAGGTAACTTTAATTTAGCTGGTAGTTTAGATTCGTTTAAACCTTCTACTATTAATGGTAGTGGTACTGGGCGTTTACGGTTGCCTACTGGTATTATTACTGCTTCATCTTTACAACTAAATGATGGTCGTTGGCAAGGTAATTTTAATGCTAATAATGTGCAGTTAGGGAAGTTGTCGCCACAAGTACCTCCAGCATTAGAACAAGGAAGGTTAGCTGGTAATTTTAACTTATCTGGTAGTTTAGATTCATTTAAACCCTCTACTATTAATGGCAGTGGTGTGGGGCGTTTGCAACTACCAACTGGTAATATTATTGCTTCAGGTTTACAACTAAATAATGGTGCTTGGCGAGGTAATTTTTTTGTTAATAATTTGCAGTTAGGAAAGCTTGCTAAACAAGTACCTGCAACATTGAAAAGTGGAGTAATTGCGGGTAATTTTAACTTAGCTGGCAGTTTAGCTTCTTTCCAACCTGCAACTATTACTGGTAGTGGTGCGGGACGTTTGCAACTATCTAGTGGTAATCTTGTTGCTTCTGGTTTACAACTGAGAAATGGTCGCTGGCAAGGTAACTTTACTGCTAATAATGTACAGTTAGGGCGATTATCACCACAAGTGCCTGTAGGTTTAAAACAAGGTGCGATCGCAGGTAATTTTAATTTATCTGGCAGTTTAGCTGATTTAAAACCATCCAGTATTGTTGGCACTGGGATAGGTAGTTTAAAATTACCCGATGGTACTATAAATGCTTCGGCTTTACAATTAAATAATGGTCGTTGGCAAGGTAATTTTGCTGTTAATAGTTTCCAAATAGGCAAGTTATCACCACAAGTACCTGCAAATTTAAAAACGGGAGAGTTGACAGGTAATTTTAACTTATCTGGCAGTTTAGCTGATTTAAAACCATCAAGTATTGTGGGAAATGGTACTGGTAGTTTAACATTGCCGGATGGTACTATAAATGCTTCTGCCTTACAATTAAATAATGGTCGTTGGCAAGGTAATTTTGCTGTGAATAGTTTCCAAATTGGGAAGTTATCGCCACAAGTATCAGAGGCTTTAAAAGCTGGAGAGTTAACAGGTAACTTTAATTTATCTGGCAGTTTATCTGATTTGAAACCATCAAGTATTGTGGGAAATGGTACTGGCAGTTTAACATTACCGGATGGTACTATAAATGCTTCCGCTTTACAGTTGCGGGGTGGTCGTTGGCAAGGTAATTTGGCTGTTAATAATTTACAAATCGGGAAATTATCGCCACAAGTACCAGAAAATTTAAAAACTGGAGAGTTAACAGGTAACTTTAATATCTCTGGCAGTTTAGCTTCTTTTCAACCATCAACTATTAGTGCTACTGGTGCTGGGAGTTTGAAATTACCAGATGGTACTATTACGGCTTCCGCTTTACAAGTAAATAATAATCGCTTGCAAGGTAATTTTGCTGTTGACAATGTAGATATAGCGCGTATTAGTCAGCTTCCCGCATTGCAACGCTTTCAAGAATTAGGTATAAAAGGACGGGTTACTGCAAATCTAAATGTGGCGACAAGATTAACAGCATTTGATCCAAAAGCTGTACAAGTTTCAGGACAGTTACGTTTAGAAGATTTTGCTGCTGAACAGTTAACTTTTGAGCGAGTTATGACAGGTGAAATTCAAGTAAAACCAGGACAAGGGGTAAACTTGCGGTTAGCGGGGGTTCAGGATCGAATTGAACTTGCGCTTTCACCTAGTTATAAACCTGAGTCATTTGCTGTGCGTTTGGGTGATGCGATCGCTAATGGTACAACTAAAGGCGATCGCCTACAAGTAGCCACCGCCAAAATACCAATTAGCCTAATCAAATCATTTGCGCCCTTACCCGCTAATATAGCTAGTCAACCCCTCTCTGGGCTGCTTTCGGGTAACTTTGACGTTAACCTCGCCACTCGTAACATCATTGGGCAAAATGTCCAAATCGACCAACCAATTATCGCCAGTATTAAAGGCGACAAATTAACTGGTAACTTTAGCTATATAAATGGAGTTGCCAAACTTACTGATGGTGATTTTCAACAAGGCGATAATAGATATTTCCTCAATGGCAGTGTCAGCCAAACCGCCCAAGGACCAGAATTTCAAGGACGACTAAAAGTTGCTAAAGGAGAAGTTCAAGATTTGCTCACTGCCTTACAAATCTTTGAATTACAAGACCTGATTAGCGGCTTTAAATCTCGCACCTACGGTAGTGCTGCTAATGTGCAACCCGCAGATAGAGGTTTACCAGATGCGCCCTTGATCGACCAGTTACGCCGCTTATCAGAAATAGAAGCATTAGTAGAACAACAGCTTGCCAAAAGAGAAGATTCTCCACTACCAGAACTCAGGGATTTAGCAGGGGCATTTAGTGGGGAAGTAAATATTGCTGGATCATTAAAAAGTGGCATCCGCACCAGTTTTGCCATTGACGGTCAAAATTGGAAATGGGATGAATATAAAGCCGATCAAGTCGTTGTTCAAGGCAGCTTTGATAAAGGCGTTCTGACTTTTCTACCATTACGGATTCAAACTGGCGAAAGCTTAGTAGCTTTTTCTGGAACCGTAGGCAGTGGTGAACAATCAGGTCAGTTACGAGTACAAAATTTCCCTGTTGAAGTACTCAATGATTTTGTAGATGTACCTGTTGATATTACAGGCAAGCTTAATGCCAGTGCTACCATTGCAGGAAATATTCAAAATCCTCGCTCTAGAGGAGAAATTAGCATAGCTGAAGGGACACTAAACCAAACAGCAGTTCAAGTAGCACAAGGCAGTTTTAGCTACGATGATGCTCGGTTGAATTTTTATAGTACAGCAATTGTTTCTGGAACCCAACCACTTCGGATAGATGGCAGCGTACCTTATAAGCTACCCTTTGCAACAAAGTTACCCACCAGCAATGAAATTAGCGTAAATATGAACGTGGAAAACGAAGGGTTAGCATTATTAAACTTGCTCTCTCGTGGACAAGTCGCTTGGGTTAATGGTGAGGGTAAAGTAAATCTTGCTGTTCGAGGAACAGTTGACCCCCTAGCAGGAAAAATTCAGCAACTCAATGCTAACGGAATTGCTGAAGTAAATAATGCCACACTTCAAGCGCAAGCATTCCCTGAACCTTTAACTGAAGTAACAGGACAAGTATTGTTTAATCTTGGTCAAATTAACGTCCAAAACTTACGGGGTAAGTTTAGTAAAGGTCAAGTAGTAGCTTCTGGAATACTTCCGATAACTCGCCCGCAGAAAGTAGAAAACCCCCTAACTGTTGCTCTCGATCAAATTGCGTTAAATATTAAAGGACGTTATAGCGGAGGTGTTAAAGGTAGCGCAGTATTCACAGGTACAGCATTAAATCCTAAAATTGGTGGTCAAATTGAATTAGTTAATGGTCAGGTACTATTAGAAGAAACACCCACCACTAACGCATCTGTGGCATCTGGTAGTACTGCTAAAACACAGGCAAATAGCGGTATAGCGGAGTTTAATAATTTAAAAATTAGCCTTGGGGATGGGGTACAAATTACACGCCCACCAGTGTTAAACTTTTTAGCTAAAGGCGATTTGACTATCAACGGTACTCTAGATAATATTCGCCCACAGGGGTCAGTAAAATTAGATCGCGGTCAAGTGAATTTGTTTACTACCCAATTTCGGTTAGCGGGTGGTTATACTCAAACAGCAGAGTTTTTGCCATCTCAAGGACTTGTACCCAACCTAGATGTGCGGCTAGTCGCGGTGGTTCCAGAAACTACTCGGCGGCAGATTCTTACAGATCCTTTATCTGCTGAAATTAGTGATATTCCTGCAACTAACTTAGGTGCTTTACGAACAGTACGCATTGAAGCCACAGTGATAGGTGCTGCTAATCAATTTGCCGAAAACTTAGAGCTAAAAAGTAATCCTGCTCGTAACGAAGCCGAAATTGTTGCTTTATTGGGTGGTGGTTTTGTGGATACTCTGGGTAGAGGAGATACTACGTTAGGTTTAGCAAATTTAGCTGGATCTGCTTTTTTGGGTAATATCCAAAATGTTGTTGGTAATGCTATTGGTTTGAGTGAGTTTAGATTATTCCCTACAGTAATTACTAACCCCAAAAATCGGACTTCGACATTAGGATTAGGTGCTGAAGCTGGATTTAATTTTACTCCTCAATTCTCGGCATCTATATTAACAAATCTAACTGCTGAACAGCTACCTCAATACAGTTTACGCTACCGAGTAAATGATGAGACTTTGTTGCGTGGTTCGACAGATTTATCGGGAGATAGTCGGGCAACTGTAGAGTATGAAAAGAGGTTTTAACAATTAACAATTAACAATTAACAATTAACAATTAACAATTATAGCAACCGTTAAGATGGTTAGGGCAACAATGGGCTAAAAATTTTATTTCCGTAAATTAATAGCGGAATTAGTATCTAGAAATAAAGTTGCTTGTGGTTGTTTCCTTAAAATTGAAGCAGGGATATTTGTGCTAATTTCTGATTGCAACATCTCCTTAACTACTATTGCTTTCCGCGTTTCTGGCGCAAGACAGATAATTTTATTCGCAGCACAGATTTGCGAAATAGTTAAGGTAAAAGCATATTGTGGAACAGCTTCTAAATTGGGAAAATGCCCCTCATTTACTTGTTGTAAACGACAAGAATCTTCTAGTTTTACCAGTTTTACGCTATAAGGATCGTTAAAATCAGCAACAGAAGGATCGTTAAATGCTAAATGACCATTTTCTCCCACACCCAGACAACATAGATCTATAGGTTGTGTTTGTAATAGTTTAGTATAGCGATCGCACTCTGCTAAAGGTTGCAGTGCATCCCCTTCTATATAGTGAAAATACTGAGGTTTAACTAAGTTTTCGACTCTTTCCCGCATATAGCGCCGAAAACTTGCAGAATGATTACCATCAATACCTAAATATTCATCCAGATGAAAAAGAGTAACTTTAGACCAATTTACACCCCCCAAAGCAATTAAAGCTTTTAAAAACTTGATCTGAGAGTTACCCGTTGCTAGAATAACCGCCGCGCTACCTTGTGCGGCTATTTTATCCTTTAAATAATCATGCACTATCTGTGCAGCATCATCAGCCATATCTGACTCTTGCTGATATACGCGCACAGATAAAGCATCAACTTGAAAAGTATTAACAAAACCAAAATGCTGTGGGGAGGGAGATGGAGTATACATACCTTAATCCAAGCTTCTGTATCTAAGGTAGCCAAAAATTGGGTAAAAGACTGTTAGTAAATTCACGGAAAGTTTGATTAAGACTCCGCCCAGCCTGAATATGCGGCTCATCAGCCTCTACTGGTATAATATTAGCCTTCCTCCCAACTCCACAACGATCAATTACTAAATTTGCCGCCTCTAAACCAGTAACATAAGCCTTTTCCTGCGACCATGAACCATGACGAGTAATAACCCAATCACCACTCATCAACACATTATCAAAACTCGTCACTGTTGGTAAAAAATACTGATAACTACCAGGAGCAAAATGTGTTACCGCACGGGGTAATCTAATTACACTACTATCGACTACCTTTGCATCCCGAAAAGCTGGCACACAAGTAGTCAAATAATTATGCACAATTGGAATTATTTCATCATCACTTAAAGGTAGAAACTGATTAGCATGATAAAAATCTGCTTCAATCACAGTTCCAGGTGCATCGCGATATTCATCATGCAACGCATTTAAATCAAAAAACGTCCAACCTGTAGTTGTATCAAAACCAAAACAAGCATTAGAAGGACGAGGGATAGAAACTTTCCTGTCAAACCATAACCGAGTTGCAAGGACATCAATTGCACCTAAATTCATAATATCCCGAAATTCTTTGCGACTTTGCAAACTAGGGCTATTACTAACAATCTTTTGCATCCCACTAACGCCAACCGCAAAAATTACTGCATCAGCATCAAATATTTCCTCGCCACAAACAACACCCGTCGCCTTACCATTACTATCAATAATTACGTCAGTAACTCTTTTATTAGCTAATAATCTTGCGCCAGCTTCTTCAATACGTTTTACCCAAGGGCGAAAGATCATTTCCCCAACTGTTCCGCGACACCAAACCACATCAAAATCTGGTTGATGCGCCAAGATAAAATAGTAAAGCATCCCCAAAGTTGCTGCTGCGGAACATTGTTCCCCTGGTGCAAACAAACCTACCAACAGCATTGGCTCAAAAGAATCACGATATAATCTGGCAGAAACCTGAAAATCTTTAAATAATTCCCTTGCTGTTACCCAGTCGTAGCGTCGCCAAGCTTCATCAGAATTATCGAAATCAATTACTGAATAAAGTAGGGGTAACGCGCTAAGGCGGTCAACTAATGGTAAGCGTTGAAATTGAGTATAGAGAAAAGTGCCTAGTGGTGCAGGAAGTCTTGGTAAATCTTGAAAAATTGGTGATTCAACTTCTAATCCCGCCGGAGAATATTGAGAAGAACGAGTCCAATTTGTAAAGGGATTTAACCCTAATTGTTTAACCAGGGAAAAAATATTTTTATAAGGATACCAAAAACCGTGAATACCTGCTTCTACAGATTTTCCCCCTGCGGTTTTCCATCCTGCAACCAACCCACCAGGATAGTTACCCGCTTCTAGCAGTGTGACATCATAACCTTGTGATGCTAACTGATAAGTTGCGCCTAAACCAGCCCAACCTGCACCGACAACTACCACCTTGGGTTTTTGTATTTCCGTTGACATGGTATTTCCCCGATTCTTTGATTAGGATGACACTATTTGTGCGACAGGGGAATAGAAGAGGGTTTAGCAGTTGAGTTTTCAACTGTAAAACTTACTTCTTGACCATAAGAAAGCTCTAGTGTATGTCCGTCTGGATCGCGCAGAAAAGCCCAATATCCTACTGGTTGTCCTGAATCATTTGGTCCTGCAATTAACACACCTTCAGATTTAGCTTGTTCACAAAGTTGATCGACTGTTTCACGAGTTTCACAGGCTACACCAAGATGGGAGATTGGTAATAGTTGATTGTCTACTGATGGTACTTTAATCAGTACTATCACGAATGGGCGAGTCAGATCGCTGATCCATGCAACATCTCTGTGAGAATGTGGATCGACACGGTAATGCACAACCTGCATCTGAGCATATTTGGCATAAAAAGCGATGCTTCTATCAATGTTACTGACCGTTAATGCAATGTGGGTCAAACCCAGATCGGACATGGCTAGATTTCCTTATGCGATCGCGCAGCGACTCCGGAGGAGTATCGCTCTTTTAGTTATCAGTTACCAGATCAAGGTTCACTGGTAACTGTTGTCTATTATTTCGCTAAAACTTGACGTAATGCTGCTATAAGTTGATCTACGCTTTCTGGACGGCTATTAAAACCCATCAAACCAACACGCCAAACCTTACCTGCAAGTTCGCCCAAACCTCCACCAACTTCAATATTGTATTCATTGAGTAGCTGACGTGCGATCGCTTTGCCATCTACACCATCTGGAATGCAGACAGTTGTTAAGGTTGGCAAGCGAAATTCTCGCTCAACGTGCATGGTAAGTCCGATGTTTTCTAGTTCTTGCCAGAGGTATTCGACATTCTTTTGATGACGCTGCCAGTAACTTGCTAATCCTTCTTCTGCAATTAAACGCAATCCTTCTCGTAAAGCATAGTACAGGTTGATCGGTGCAGTGTGATGATAAACCCGCTCAGTACCCCAATACTTACTTAATAAGTTCATATCCAGATACCAGTTAGCCACCTTATTCTGGCGTTTTTGCAACTTTTCCATTGCACGGGGACTCATGGTAAATGGAGAAGCACCAGGAGGGCAACCTAAACCTTTTTGGCTACAGCTATAAGCTAGGTCAACTCCCCATTCATCTAGGAAAATCGGTACACCACCCAAACTTGTCACAGTATCAACTAGCAGTAAACAGTTGAATTCACGGCACAAATCACCAACACCTTCTAAAGGTTGACGCGCCCCTGTGGAGGTTTCAGCATGAACTAAAGCTAAAATTGCTGGACGATGAGTTTCTAAAGCAGTGCGGAGTTCATCTAATGAAAAAACTTGCCCCCAAGGTTTCGTAATAGTGCGGACATCAGCGCCATATCTGCCCGCCATATCAACCAAACGGTTGCCGAAGTATCCTGCTACGCCTACTAAAACAACGTCGCCAGGTTCAGTCGCGTTAGCAATGGTTGCTTCCATTGCTGCTGATCCGGTTCCACTAACGGCAATAGTTAGTTGGTTATCTGTCTGCCAAACATAACGTAGCAAACTTTGGATCTCATCCATCAATCCCAGGAATGCCGGATCTAGATGACCTACGGGAGAGGTGTTCATCGCTTCAAGGACGGCAGGATGAGCATTTGCAGGCCCTGGCCCTAGCAGTAGACGAGTAGGTATTTTTAAAGGTGCAACTTGTAATCGGTGACTGTCGTTGATTGAGATTGTTGGATTCATGTTGGTTTGTCTGGGATACAAGAAATTCAGCTTTGATAGCAATCTCTGCGCTGTAATGATTTAGCGATCGCTCTTTAATTTTCTTATTTATTGGCTGGGATTAACACTTAGCTGATATCTTTTGTGCGATCGTCTAGTAGACCTGTCTTGAAAATCGGGAGGAGAGAGGAGGGAGGGGTGAGGAAAAATTTTCACGCATTGCTATATCGTCTGGAGTTTTGTAACGTGACAGCTTCCTGTCTAGACCAAGCTGTATGGTTGCCTGCTAGTATCGGTCGAACCAAAGTATGGGTATTTTGTAACAGTAACGATTGCTTTCGTCTGCTTCTGCAACTGGTTGCTTTATCTAGAAGATATGGCTAGTTTAGACGAAGAGCCGGAAGAATCTCAGGGTAATATTTCCAGAGATACTCCTGACTGCATTGTTAAACCTAAGTGGCATTTAACCCTGCTAGCAGGTACTTGGGCAGGATTGGTACAAGATGTTAGGGGTGATTTTTGGGAAGATTTATTTGATAGCTAATTTCCCAAACTTAAAATATATATGGATGTCAGCGAACTTTTGGCTCGTTATGAAGCAGGGGAAAGGGAGTTTCACAATTGTGATCTTATTGAAGCCAACCTCATTGGAGCCAACCTCAGTGGTGCCAACTTCAGTAAAGCTAACCTTAGTGGAGCCCACTTCAGTAAAGCTAATCTCATTGGAGTCAACTTTAGTAAAGCCGACCTCAGTAAAGCTATCCTCATGGGAGCCAACCTTATGGGAGCCAACCTCTGTGAAGCCGACATCATGGAAGCCAATTTCAGTAAAGCCAACCTCTGTGAAGCCAACCTCGGCGGAGCCGACCTCATAGAAGCTGATCTCTTTGAAGCCAACCTCACTGGGGCAAATCTCATTGGTGCCAAGCTCATTGGTGCCGATCTCACTGGAGCCAATTTCAGGGAAGCCAACCTCATGGGAGCCGATCTTTTTGAAGCCAACCTCAGTGGAGCCAATCTCAGTGGAGCCAATCTCAGTGGAGCCAACCTCACTTTAGCCAATCTCAGTGGAGCTAACCTCATGGGAGTCGATCTCAGTAGAGTTACCCTCATGGGAGCCAGCATTGATGGAGCCAACCTTAATAATTTAGAGTCTATCCATTGTGAATAATTTCTCAAAAATATTTAATAACTCTGTGGTTAATTAGTAATGGCATTATCAGCTTAAATAGCGATTTTTAGCTTTATTGAGCAAAAAATCTGATTTTGGATGCTTTACTTTCAAGTATGTGAGGATTAGTTTGATGCTGCTTGGCATAGATTTAGGAACAGGCTCTGCTAAGGCATTGCTCCTAGCGATAGACGGAACGGCTTCTTGTGAAGCATCAAGCTCCTATCCTGTCCATGCACCCCACCCTGGGTGGGCTGAGTCGGAGCCAGGGGATTGGTGGTTAGCTGTTGCCTATGCTGTTAGAAAGGCAGTGGGAAATCATGCCGATCAAGTACAGGCGATCGCACTTTCAGGACAAATGCACGGTGTTGTCCTAGCTTCGGAGTCGGGTCAACCTCTGCGTCCTGCTATCCTTTGGGCAGATACTCGCTCTAGTACCACGCTTTACGCCTATCAGTCGCTTGATGCGGCTATTCTAGAGCGCTTGGGTAACCCAATTACAGCAGGAATGGCTGGTACAACCTTGCTGTGGGTACAAGAACACGAGCCTACTGTCTACGAAAGAGCGCGTTGGGCGCTTCAGCCAAAAGATTGGCTACGGTTACAGATGACTGGAGAAGTTGCCACCGAACCATCTGACGCTAGTGGTACATTGCTTTATGATGTTGTGTCGGATAACTGGGCTTGGGATGCAATCTCAGCACTGAATCTACGTTGTGATTGGCTACCCAAAATTATCCCCTCTAGTGCGATCGCAGGCTACCTGACAGAAGCTGCTTCAGAGCATCTTGGTTTACCTGTAGGCTTACCCGTTATCGCTGGTGCTGCGGATACGGCAGCAGCCGCACTGGGTAACGGACTATTAGAACCTGGGTTAGTTCAACTAACCATCGGCACAGGCGCTCAAATCATTACACCTCGCTCCCAACCCATTATCGATCCTCATGGTCGTACACATCTATATCGAGCCGCCGTACCTAACGGGTGGTACACCCTTGCAGCAATGCAAAATGCTGGTTTAGCGTTGGAGTGGGTGCGAGGTATCCTGGGCTTGAGTTGGCAGGAAGTATATACTAAAGCGTTTTCTGTTCCCGCAGGATGTGAAGGGTTAACATTTTTGCCATACCTCACAGGTGAACGCACTCCACACCTTGACCCATATATACGTGGGGCATGGGTGGGGCTGGGACTTCATCACACCCAGGCGCACATGATGCGGGCAGCTTTAGAGGGAGTTGCTTTTGCCTTGCGACAAGGTTTTGAGGCACTTGAGGCAACAAATTTGCAAGCTACACAAGTGCGTTTAGCAGGCGGTGGAACCTTAGAAATGCCTTGGAAACAATTACTGGCTGATGTATTGAGAATACCCCTCTATGCAACTACAGTTACGGCGGCTTCCGCCTGTGGTGCTGCTCTACTGGCAGGTATCGGAATTGGTGTATACGCAGATGCTTATGACACCATCAAACTGGCAGCTACACCAACGCTTGCTGCAACTCCCCAATCACTTGATTCAGCGCTAGAAGAGGCTTGGATGCGATATCTATCCCTTTATCCACAACTGAAAAAACACTGAATTATTAAGTTTTCTGCTGCGCTTCTGCATAAGCAGCATATACACCTTGAACGTTATACCAATTGAGGAAAATTCGGGCAATCTCTAAAGCAAGTTTTGGTTTACCTTGATTAATTAGCCATTGTAATAACGGAGCTAGGGTGCGTTCATTTAGTTGACCACCGATAGATAAAACTCCCCAAAGAATGCGGTGCAACCAAGTCATTTGAATCATCATCCGCACATCCCAAGTAGGATGCTTTTGGTAAAATAAAACTCCCATCTTTCCTCTTTGAATTTCTTGATCAATTAGCTTGGGAATTTGCTCTAATGCAAAAGGCGGATGCCAGTGATAACCCACTGCTTGTGGGCATTTAATTAGTTTTAATCCCAACTGTTTTAGACGTACACCTAGCTCTAAATCTTCCCATCCATATTGTTTAAAACGAGTATCAAACAAACCAGATTTTTCTAGCCATTTACGCGCGATCGCCACATTTCCTGTAGCAAAATAAGCTGCTGAAAAATCAGTAATTTTGTATGGTTCAGATGTAGGGTCTTCAAAGTTGCAGGTATTTATCACTGCACCGTATGTAAATATGCGATCGCTTCCTAGTTGCTGTTGTCCCTGCACCAACGCTTCTGCGTGTGCTTGCAAAAAATTTTCCGTGACAACTAAATCACTATCTATAAAGATGATGGTATCGCCTTTTGCTTGCTCTACCCCTAAATTTCTAGCTGCTGCTGCGCCTTGGTGGTTTTGCAAATGCGATCGCACATGGGGAAATTCTGAATGTTGCTTCAACCATTCCAAAGTTCCATCTGTTGAACCATCATCCACCAGCACAATTTCATAGCCAGTAACCAAACTAGCATCAATTTGTTGCTGTTCTAATGCTCGCAGACACTTTTCTAAAATTGGTTTGCGATTATAAGTTGGAATTACAACACTAAAAAACACCTGTTCCCCCGTTAATAATTTTTATCAATATAGGACTTACGCATAAATCATCCGTATCTGTCAGGGCGGGTTTATATATATCAATGGTTGGGAAATATAGCTTTTTGGTGCAACCCGCCCCTACAAGCTTAATTTTACCGTGAGCTTGCGTAAGTCCTGTCAATAGTAACTAGACGTATTTAAACATTAAACTGCTCCCACGATTTTGTAATCGCAAAGCTAATTGCTAATAGTTAACCACTATTTTCTATAAAATTAATTATTTTGACTTACTTAAATGCTGACTTCTTACCTGGTCAATTAATTCATTTATTGCTTTAATCATCACTTCTGGTTGATCTATTCCCACAAAATGACCACTATCTTCAGCAACAATCTCTTTACTGTTAGAAGAAAGTTTCAATAATTCAGGCTGCATTTTTGTCCAAGCTTCATCCACTTGCTTTAGTGGCAGAAAAAATGTTAACAATGAACGTTTCAAAAAATGTTGAACTGAAACCACAACTAAGGGCAAATCTCCTAAACTGCCAGTATTTTTTACTTGTTCTGAGCTAGGTTTAATATCTCTAACTTCTCGAAACATAGCTTCCCAATGCTTTGCACTATAAAAAGACATTTTCAAACGCATTAAATCGTTTTGGTTAAATTGACGCAATTCTTTCTTGAAAAATTCAAATAATCCCATTAAACCAGCCAACCTAATTATCCCAAAATTAGCAGATATTTGAGTTACTTTAAATCCGATTAAAAAAACTATTTTAATCAAAATGATGCTTAAAGGGAAATTTAATACAGTATCTTCGTGTAAAGCGTGAGTTAAAACCATCCCCACAACTCGATCTGGAAATTTATCAGCATATAACCGAGCAGTATAACCGCCAAAAGAGTCGCCAACAAAAATATATGGTTGTGAAATATCAGCCTTAGTTAGTAATGTATGTAATTCTTGAACAATTTCTGCACTGGTACGAGGTTTAGGGCTAGTTTCACTATAACCATAACCAGCGCGATCGCACACTACTACCTTAGTAATTTTAGCAACTTCATTAAATACCAAATAATTTGACCATCCTAAACTACCAAGGCTATGATCAAAAATTACTCTAGGACTACCTTCACCTATAGAATACAAATGCAACTTGTATCCTCCTACATCAATTAATTGCCCTGGAGGAGGGTATTTATCCTGTTCTATCTTAGATGCAACTGCATGATAAATAGATGTTGTTAATAGCAAAATTAGCAATACACTAATTATCAAAATTATCATAACTTGCGTTTAACAAACACTATAAAACTCGCTAAAAAATAAGATTTAAAATCACTAAATACAAATAATTTTGCCACAATTCGTAAATCATTAGAAATTATCTGCGTTTATCTGTGTTTATCTGCTTCCATCTGCGCCTCTTTAAAATATGATGATGATTTCATAACAAATTAACGGTATTTTTTAAATTTATGACAAGAATTCGACTAAGTAGCCGATAATAAAAACTTGGTTCTTTTAGAAAATTGAGACATCAATGGGTCGCGCTAACAAGGTTGTGCTGGCATATTCAGGTGGAGTAGATACTTCCGTATGTATCCCTTATCTTAAAAAAGAGTGGGGTGTCCAAGAAGTGATTACCCTCGCGGCAGATTTAGGACAAGGAGATGAATTAGAGCCAATTCAGAAAAAAGCTTTAACATCAGGTGCTAGTGAATCCCTAGTAGTCGATGCTACAGAAAGCTTTGTTAAAGATTACGCCTTTGCCGCATTGAAAGCAAATGCTTTGTATGAAAATCGTTATCCCCTTTCGACTGCCCTCGCCCGTCCGCTAATTGCCAAGTTGTTAGTAGAAGCGGCAGAAAAATACGGTGCTGACGCTGTAGCTCATGGTTGTACTGGTAAAGGAAATGATCAAGTTCGCTTCGATGTTTCCATTGCTGCTCTTAATCCTAATCTAAAAGTGTTGGCTCCTGCACGGGAATGGGGTATGAGTCGTGAAGAAGCCATTGCCTATGGTGAACGCTTTGGTATTCCTGCACCTGTCAAAAAGTCTTCTCCTTACAGTATTGATCGTAACTTGTTGGGTCGTAGTATTGAAGCAGGATCATTAGAAGATCCTTGGACAGAGCCACTAGAAGAAATCTATGCCCTCACCAAAGCGATCGCAGATACCCCAAATGAACCAGAATATATAGAAATAGGCTTCGAGCGCGGTATTCCTACAACCTTAAATGGCGCATCCCTCTCACCTGTAGCATTGATTTCTCAACTCAACGAGATAGTTGGAAATCATGGTATTGGTCGGATTGATATGGTAGAAAACCGTTTAGTAGGAATTAAATCACGGGAAATTTACGAAACACCCGCACTTTTAGTCTTAATTCAAGCGCATCGTGACTTAGAAAGTTTGGCTCTTACCGCAGATGTGAGTCATTATAAGCGGGGTGTTGAAGAAACCTATAGCCAATTGATCTACAACGGTCTGTGGTATAGTCCTCTCAAAGCCGCACTTGATGCTTTTATTGATCAAACCCAAGAGCAAGTATCTGGAGTTGTGCGGTTCAAACTCTTCAAAGGCAATGCAATAATTGTAGGGCGCAAATCAGATCAGAGTTTGTATACTCCTGATTTAGCAACTTATGGTGCTGATGATAAGTTCGACCACAAAGCTGCTGAAGGCTTTATCTATGTTTGGGGTTTACCTACCCGCGTGTGGTCACAAAAACACCGCGTTTAAGTTATCCGCTTAGGCTACTTACCCTCAGCCAGATAGCGTTGAGCAATCAGCATAAAATTATTAAATCTATGCTGATTGCTAAAATATTGACGTTAATTTATATTTGGTTGAGACAAATTGCTAGAGTAACTAAGAAATTGCCGGATATACTGAACTAATTTCTTCTGCAATTTCCAGTCGGTACTGGGAACTTGAGTTAGATAAAATTTTTTCCCTGAAATCAATATTAAACAAATCCTATAAAACTGAGTACCTACAAACCTTGATTCTTGAATTTTAATTTCTTCAATCTCATCTATGGGATAAGCAATTATTTTAGTGCCTAGCCAACCTTTGTGCTTGAGAGTTACATAATTAAGGTCTTTATTAAAGATACAAGTTTGAACTGGACTACCAAACATCATTAGATTAGAGAAAATGATACATAAAAATCCAAAATAATCAATAGGTGAGTCAAAAGATATAAAAATTAACATTCCTAATAATGCTGTGAAAACGCTAATTAACCAAATTCCAATCGGGCGCTCTCTCAGTTTAAGTAAATTAGGAGTTGTACAAACCACATTCATAAGTTAACTATGAATAATTTAAAGGCATTTTAATAATCGTAAGGTATAAAAAAGCTGGACTTTTGAAAAAAAATACAATTTAACTTAAAAATGTTGCAAATCTACAAAAAAAGAGCAAACAGTAGTTTGCCCCTTTTCAGTCGTTAAAACAAGTAACTTGAATATCTTAAATAGATAGTTATTCGGTTACTCTGGTTGTTCAGGTTGTGCGGTTTTCCGAGATTCTAGCCAGATGGGGATTACGATTACTGCGATCGCAATCAATAATGCCACAAAAGCAAATTGAGCCGCCCAAGTGACTAATTGCTCTAAAGAGACAATCCGCCCCACAAAGAAAGCTAAACTCACCATCACCGATGCCCACACAGTAGCACCAGCAACATTAAACCCCAAAAATTTCCAAAATGGCATTTCGACTATTCCTGCCATGGGACTCGCAAAAATTCGCAGTAAGGCAACAAAACGACCAAAAAATACAGCTTTACTGGCATTTTCAGTAAATTTATCTTTTAGTTCTACCAGTTGCTCTTCTTTGATTCTGAAAAAGCTACCTATGCTAACCAGCATTGACCAGCCACCAAGTCTGCCAATCCAATATCCGCAAATTCCACCTAGAACTGCGCCAAGAATAGCATCTACCAGAAGTATCCAATAATTCAGTTCACCACTACCAGCAAGAAACCCTCCTACGATAGTTACAGTTTCACCAGGCAACGGAATACCAAGATTTTCAAATAAAATTCCCAAAAAAACTGCCAGGTAACCAAACCTATGGGCAATTTCTTGAATGGTCTCTAGTGATAAAAATTCAAGGGACATTTAACCCAGCATTTACATAGCTTTACATATCTATCATACTGTCTTCTGCGGCTAGGAAGACAGGAATACTTCAAACCGCCTGAAACACCACTGGTCTACCGCCATTTTGATAATCAAGGCTAGTGATAATATGCTCTGCTTGAATACCTGCGGCAATAAGTGCAGAGGTTAACCCTTCCTCGAAATTATCTTCTTCAATGATGACTTGGCAATCGACTAAGCGAGCGTGAAACAGAATGGCATTGATCCAGCGTTGCTTATCGCAACCTGTAGCTAGAATCAAGAAGTGACCGGAATCAGTATCGCAGACAGGATAAAGTTGAATCGCTTGTAAGCGAGGTTGGGCGTGAGTTGCCTCTTGCAGTGTTTTTTTTAGGATATCTGCATAGTTTAATGAGCGCTCCATTGAACAATAGCCTCCCGCTCTGGTTCGTAAACTAATAAATTAATTTTGTTTCGCTGGACGGCTAACTGAAAAATTGGTTTTTGGAAGTGGCGAATATAGGTAGCTTGGCTGATGGCTAGGAACAACTGCCGTTCTGGTTCTTGCCCCTCCAAAGCCCATTGGTAAAGCTGAAGCTGTCCCATCGTTTTTTCCAGTTCATTAATGACTGAAGGGGAGTCGAAGTCTTTGATTTCGACAGCAATGAAAAAGCAATCGCTCACAAAAGCAGCTTTCTTTTCAAGTTGGGACTAACTCACCAGGTCGCAACCGCACCCATTTACCCATTTCGGGTTTAAAGCTTTCACAACCGACAACATCCCATTCCATTTCCACATAGTCTTCACGGGGGCGGATGTTGACGTTTATGCTAGGTTCATTTGGCTCAAAATCGGGTGTTTCAGTCAAATGAGGCACTTCATGTTGCGTTTCCACTGCATTATAAGTAACGCAACGGTCTACATAATGGCAATTAATGCAAATACACATAGGATTAGTTCTAAGTGCTTTTCTGTTAATCTAACTCATGGCTTGACTTAGTTGATGATTCGTTAGGTTGAATTTTGTTGCGATGTTTGAAAACTCCTCTGCGCTATCTCCCCAAAATTTGCCTTTTAGTTTGGAATTGTTACCGCAACCTGCTTATTTAGTAGGTGGTGCGGTGCGCGATGCTTTATTAGGTAGAAGCAGGGAGTATTTAGACTTAGATTTTGTCATAGCTAATCATGCGGTGCAAACAGCGAGAAAGATTGCTCGTGAGTACAAGGCTGGGTTTGTATTGCTGGATGCTGAAAGACAAATTGCTAGGGTTGTGTTTAAACACGCAACGGTAGATTTTGCACAGCAGGAAGGCGCAATAGAGACTGACTTACAACGCAGAGATTTTACAGTAAATGCGATCGCATACAACCCCTACACTAAGGAAATCATCGATCCCCTCAACGGTTATGCTGATTTGCAACTAAAAATTATGCGAATGGTTGCACCAGCAAATTTACAAGATGATCCTTTAAGATTATTACGCGCTTATCGCCAAGCTGCTCAGTTAAGTTTTGTAATCGAACCCACAACAAAATCAACTATTCGTCAGTTAGCACGGTTAATTAGTGAAGTTGCAGCCGAAAGGGTTTTAACAGAATTACGTTACCTGTTAAAAACGCCTCAAGGTACGCATGAGTTAATTGCGGCTGTGGAGGATGGTTTATTATCTACTTGGTTTCCTAATGTAACTAATGAAGGTTTAGCGCAATTAATAAAAGTTGATCAAGCAGCCGAGCTATTAGGAAAAACATGGTCTAATTTCAAGATAGAGTTAGTGCGATCGCTACGAGATACTATTAATACATCTCTAGTAGGTATTGCGAAATTAGTTAATTTACTACCAGCGACACCGCCAGAAGCCGAGTTGCAAATGTTGCGGTTAAGTTATAGCCGTCCTGAAATTAAAGCTGTTACAACTGCAATTACATATTTACCCCAACTACAAGCTGTAGCACAGTCAGAGATGTCCTTAGCAGAGCAATATTTTTTCTTTCAGAATGTTAAGGCAGTATTTCCGGCGATCGCAGTATTAGCTGTAGGATCTGGGATAGATGTGGATGCGATCGCACCTTTAATTAACCGCTATCTCAACCCAGAAGATCAAGTTGCTCATCCAACATCATTAGTTAGTGGTAATGATTTGATGCAAGCTCTCAAATTACCACCTAGTCCCCAAGTGGGTAAACTTCTTACAGATATTCAAATTGCAAGGATTGAAGGTAAAATTGCCACACCTGCACAAGCTTTAGAATTAGCTGCCCAAATTGTTAACAATTTTAAAGATTAAATCATCATTTTTTATAGGCACAGCCTTCTAAAACCTGATTACCTAAAATCACAGTGGCATCATAGGGATAAACTCTATGTTTTAGTACATCTACAACAGCAGACAAGCCGATTTAGGAAACAAGCGTTACTTGAGGGTGAGATTTTGCCCTTTTGATATTTTTAAGTTTAAGATTGAAAGTCCAAAAATTATTAAAAACAGGACTAGCCCAATTGTACAGGCGTAGCTCATTTCAAAGTTTCTAAAAGCTTGCTCGTATAGGTAATAAACAACTGTTTTGGAACTATTGCTTGGTCCTCCTTGGGTCATTATATAAACTTCTTCAAAGACTTTAGTTGCTGCGATCGCAGAAATTACTGCTACTAATACTAAATAAGGGCGCATTAAAGGTACGGTAATATCCCAATGCTTACTCATCCCATCTGAACCATCAATTGCAGCAGCTTCATAAAGTTCTGCGGGAATTGCTTGTAATCCAGCTAGATAAATAACCATGTAGTAGCCTAGCCCTTTCCAAATTGTTACTGCCATGACACTAAAAATTGCTAATTGGGGACTGGTTAGCCAAGGGATAGCACCGATACCTAACGTTTTAATTAGCTGATTTATAAAGCCGTTTTCTGCATAAATAAATTTCCAGGCAATACCAGCAACTACCATTGAAATTACTACAGGTGTATAAAATGATGCTCTAAACCAGTTAATTCCTTTCAGTTTTTTGTTGACTAAAATTGCTAAAGCTAAAGGTGCAACTACTAAGATAGGCACGACACATACTAAATATAGAAATGTATTCCATAATGTCTGCCAAAATACTGGATCTTTCCAAAGACGGCTAAAGTTAGCAAACCCTACCCATTTTGGTAGTTGAGTTAGATCGTATTCGTAGCGGGTGAAACTAAGTAAAAATGCTTGACCCGCAGGTAAAAAAACTGTTACTCCCAAAATTAAGAGTGCTGGAAGTAAAAATAGGTAGGGAGTTAAGCGTTGTTTGATTAAAATTAAGTTTTTGGGCATATCAAAAAATATAGTCGTTTTTTGGTTAGAAGAAACCCCACCCCCCTGCCCCCTCGCCGAATTTCGGGGAGGGGGGGAATGTCAATATCGACAGTATCAACTATTCTTGGGAGGTTGTAGAGGGTTATGTGACATCAACTCCGTCAAAGATTTTAATTACTGCATCAATGTCTTGTCTACCGTTGGCGATCGCTTCTTGCGTTGTATCGCATGGGCTAAGATTACGGTTAATGTAACCTTCTGGGCTATGAATTTCATAAAAATACATATCCTCATGCGCCATCAGGACAATTAACCACCCTCGATAAATTTCTCCGCGTAAGTCTTCATCTGACATATCAATTAACAATGACCAATCATACTAAATCCGCCTTGATTATCCGTTTTTTATTAAACCGCAAAGACGCGAAGGACGCGAAGAAAGAGAAAGGAGATTTTGAGGGTATTCAACCCGAATTTGGTATCACCAGCCTTTATGTTAAGCTACTGTACCGACTAGCTATAGGCATCCGCCAACCTGTACCAAAGGCGCGATCAGTAATTTTTAATCCTGGGGGCGCTTGTCTACGCTTAAATTCGGCACGCGCAACGAGTTTGACTACTTTATTTAATATATTTAAATCGTGACCAGCAGCAACGATTTCATTGATGGATTGATGTTTGTGAATTAAACGTTCCAAAATATCATCAAGTATTTCATAAGCTGGCAGTGAATCTTGATCAACTTGCCCTGGTTTCAGTTCCGCGCTAGGTGGCTTAGTTAAGATATGGTTGGGGATGATTTCTGACTGGGAGTTACTCAAGCTATTTTGGTTTAGCCATTGACATAAGGAATAAACACGAGTTTTGGGAACATCTGCGATCGCAGCTAATCCCCCGTTCATATCTCCGTATAATGTGCAGTAACCTACTGCCATTTCTGATTTATTTCCAGTGGATAGTAGCAGATAGCCAAATTTATTAGCGATCGCCATTAATAAATTACCCCGAATCCGCGATTGAATATTTTCTTCTGCTAGTCCAAATTCTGTACCAGCAAACAACGGTTCTAAGGTTTTGTCGTAACCTGCCATTAACTCGCCAATTGCTAATATTTGAGTTTTAATCCCCAAATTTTCCGCTAATTTTAAAGCATCTTTGACAGAATGATCGGAACTGTAAGGCGAAGGCATCAACACACCAAAAACATTTTCTTTCCCTAATGCAAAAGATGCGATCGCAGCTACTATTGCTGAATCTATACCACCACTTAAACCTAATACAACTTTACTAAATCCACATTTTAGTGTATAGTCACGCACACCTAATACAAGTGCTTTCCAGATTTCCTCATCTTCGCTTTCCGGTAGTGGTTGTATAGTTGCGGGCATTAAATCTTTTTGTTGCTGATCAAATTTTACTATTAATAAATCTGTTTCAAAAGCACAAGCGCGACCAACTACATTACCTGTACGATTAAATCCTACACTATTGCCATCAAAAATTAAGTCATCATTCCCCCCAACCTGATTAGCATAAATAATCGGTTGCTGATAACGAATAGCTGCTGCTTTCAGCATCGCTTCTCGTAATTTATGTTTGTTAGTTGTATACGGGGAAGCTGATAAATTTACCATTAAATCAACGCCTTGCTGTGCTAAGTCAGCTATCGGATTTATTGTATAGCTACGCTTACCCCAAAATTCTTCATCATTCCAAAGGTCTTCACAAATAGTAACACCAATCTTTATGGAAGATTTATCTAAGTTTAATGTAAAAGAATTACTTTTAAGTCCAGGCTCAAAATAACGATATTCATCAAAAACATCGTAATACGGCAACAATCGTTTATGAAATATTTGCTGTATTTGATTATTTTGTAATAAAGCAATGCTATTAAATAACGGTTTACCACCAGATCTATGTGCTTCTGAATTTAAATCAACTGTTCCTACTAAAACAGTTAACTGGGGTGGCAAATCTTCTGCGAGTTTTTGCAACACCTTTCCCATCGACTCTACAAAGCGGGGATTTAGTAGCAAATCTCGTGGGGGATATCCACATAAAGATAACTCTGGCGTGAGTAAGAGATCAACTTTTTTTTTCGCAGCTATTTTAGCAGCAGCTAATATTTGTTCGGCGTTTCCAGTAAGGTCGCCAATTATGGGGTTGAGTTGTGCGATCGCTATTTTCATAATAACTTCTCTTTATAAATATTTTAACTAATCCATCACTCCCATAAATCGCTATTCACCTGCGTTCAAACTACATATACATCTGTGTTCATCTGTGGTTAATTATCAAACATTGACTTAAACAAAAAATCTCTAAACTGGAAATTCAAATAAACACTAACGGTTTATCCTTTAACGGAGCAAATGCTTCAGCATCAAACCGATATAAACTAGCGGGACGACCTGCGCCACGTGAAGCTTTTAAACCTGTATCAGATAAAAAGCCTAATTTTAGTAGCCGCGTGCGAAAATTAGAATAATCAGAGAAATTTTCACCTAAAACAGTAGCGTATAGCTGATAAAGGTCGCTTAAGGTAAAGACTTCTGGCAATACTTCAAAAGCAATCGGACTATACTCTAATTTATTGCGTAAACGGCGATAACCATATTCTAAAATTTCGTTATGGTCAAAAGCTAATTGCGGTACTTGCTTAACCGGATACCAAGCAATACCACTGACACCATTAGCAATTAATTGGGCATCAGCGAATCTTACTAAAGCAAAGTAACTTACAGATAGATAACGTACACCAAAACTAGAGGGAGATTCTCTAGGATCTCGACCAGGATCGCCAAAGGTATACAATTGTTCTAAATATAAATTCTCGACTTTAATTTTCTCAGCCAAAATGCGATAGGCGGCATCTTCTAAAGATTCACCGTGACGTACAAGTGTCCCTGGTAAACACCACTGATCCAAAAATGGTTCATCGTGTCGCATAACTAACAGCACCATCAGTCTATTTTGGGCTGTATCAACTGAGAAAATTACATTATCAACACCGACTTTAAAATCGGCTAATGGTGAATTTTTTAACGAATCTGTAATTTTTTTGTGCCGATGGATGGCATTCGTACAAATGTTGTTGATGAATATAAGCTTCAACAGTGGGTGTTAAAGCTTGTGGATCTTTAATTTCACGATAAGCTGTAGATGAAATCTCAGGTGCATTTAGTTGTGCGATCGCAACCGATGCCCCTAATTGCCTAAGTCTCTCTAAACCAGCTTCGTCTACAGCATAACCTGGACGTGGCACAATCAGTATCTTGACTTGTTGTAACAAATCTGATGCACGATACCAACTTCCCAACTGCTGCACTAAATCTGAACCAATAACCACAGTAAACTCAGCATTATGCCAACGTTGGCGAGCTTTTTCTACAGTTTCTATTGTCCTAGTACTGCTAAGTTCCTGAGCTACGATAATATTGTTATCCCAAGCAGCAAGATCATCAATTAGTAACTGTAGCATCACAGCCCGATGTTCTAGAGGCGCTTGATGCTGTTTAAAAGGATTATTAGAAGCCCATACTGCTACTAAGTCATAACATTGAGATAAGCCACTAATAATAGTTTGATGCCCCGTCGTAGGTGGATCAGCACTTGTACCAAATAAAGCTATTTTCATCAAATTCCCTACCTGAGTCATTTCATCTGCGTTTATCTGCGTTTATCTGCGTTCTAAAAAACTAAAAATTAACTAACAGTCTTCACCCGTTGCGTTTTCTCAGTCAACTTCCGCAAGCTAGCAGATATTTCTATACTTGGAGACTGAGGATGATTAAGGCGGCGTGTTTCAGTTGGTAAACTAGCAACAGCAGTCATTGTACGTTGTCGAATTTCATTTAAATGTTCTGGTTGCTGCACTCTTTCACCTTGCTTAAACACTATCTGTAATAATGGTTGTTCTGCTTGCGGACTATCTGTAATTAGCCCTACTCTATCTCCCTGAATAATACCCGCTTCAAATTTCCGAAAGATTTGCTTACGACCTGGATAAGTTACTTTATTAAGCGATTGCTTCATGGTGGGAATGCCATCAATTTCTACCAGTTTATACACTCCATTAGCAGGTGCGCCTGTAACTAATTTTGTTCCCAATCCATAGCCATCAATGCAAGCGCCTTTCTCTTTTAATTCTGCAATTTTCCATTCATCAAGATCTCCACTAGCAAAAATAGTCACATCAGGTAAAAGCGATCGCACTTGTTGGGATAATTTTACTAAATCCCCAGAATCTAAACGCACACCAGTTAATTGTATTTCTCCAGCTTTTACTAATTTTGCCAAACGTTCGGCTGCTGCGATCGCATCATAAGTATCTATCAACAACGCCGAATCTGGAAAGTATTCGTGAAATGTCATAAAAGCATCATCTTCACTCCCACTTGTTGCTGTTAACGCCATTACTAAAGAATGCGCCATTGTACCACTAGGTTGACAACCCAGTTTGAGTGCTGCTAACACATTAGAAGTAGCATCAAACCCTGCTGCTATTGCAGCCCTAGCCGCCCACAGCGATGCTTGCGGACTAAATGCCCGTCTTGTCCCAAATTCTAATAACTGAGCTTGCACTCCAGCTACATCCCGAATACGCGCAGCCCGTGTCGCAATTAAAGTTTGGTAATTAATTGTATTAAGTAAGTAAGTTTCTACTAACTGTGCTTGCCATAAAGGTGCTTCCACCCGCAATATTGGCTCATTTGCAAACACAGCAGTACCCTCTGGGACTGCCCAGACATCTCCCGTAAACCGGAATTCTGTTAATAATGACCAAAATTCGGCAGGAGCATCAGCAAAAATGCCAGTAGCTTGTAAGGCAGAAATTTGGCTAGGACTAAAGCGCAGCTTTTCTAAATAGTCTAAAGCTTGCTCTAAACCCATTGCGATTAAATAACCAAAACCTTCAGGCAAATGGCGCACAAACAGTTCAAAACTTGCTTGTCGTTGCTCTAAACCTTCACCCACGTAGCAAGCAGCCATCGTTAGCTGGTAGAGGTCAGTCAAGAGGCTGTAATCCTTGCAACTAATACTTAGCTCTTGATCTAGTGCTATTTGCTCAATATCAGGGTAATCCAGTTTCATTTTTAAAATTTCTCACCAGATGGATTTTTTTAATTATAGTAAATTCTACCAAAAATAACTAGGTTTATTTTGATTGGTTCTGCTATAAGCTGCTTAAGCCTGTACAGGGCAAGATACAATGACCAATGACTTTTGAATTTTAATTTTCTCTTCTAGGCATTATCGGCGCGATTCCTTACTCTTGCGGAGTTGCTATGCGATCGCGATCGCATGATTTTCCAACTTCCCCATCCCGCTAACCCGCCTAAACCTAAGCTGAATAACAGCACAATTAGTAAGTTGGATATTGGTTCAGCTAAGGGAAATTGATTTTTGTCTACTTTTATGCCATACAACCGCGTAAACTCTTGAACTACAGTAGGAAAAGTAGAAGCAATAATAGAAGCTGTTCCTACTCCCACACCAGTTGCAGCGATTAAGTTTTCAAGTTGGCGATCGCTTTTTGTTTGTTCTATATTACTTATACCTTCAATAGTTTTGATCAGGTTTTCTAGTAAAGTTAAACCTGTACTAAGATAGGCAGACTCAGCCTCAACTTCTCCCTGATAACGTTCTGTGGCAAAATTACTAAATTCTTCTAAAAATTTGCGATCATTTTCCCCATGTTTAGTTACTATTTGATTAACACGCTTTTGATAATTGCCAATATTAATTTTAATCGTATACGCTTGGGCATTCAATCCACTTAAATTAATCGCATAATCCGTTAAAATATTTAGAGTATGCGTAAGTGTTTGTTCTAATTGCTTTAATTTTCCACTATTAACATTATTTACTTTATTCGGCAGAACATTGGCAAGAGTAGAGTTATTTTCACTACTGCCAACTTTTTCGATTTGGTTAGCCGATACTTGTGATGATGTGTTGCTACTAAAATCAAGGTTATTACTAAATTGAGAGATTTTTTGAATAGATTTTTTTACTGATACATAATCTTTTTTCAATACCGCTTTATAATAATGGCTTTGGTAATAAGCCCAAGTTATTTTATGTCTGTAGTAAAACAAGCGTAGTAATTGCGGATAAGCTTTGGCTATTTGCTCTTGAATTATAGACAGGGGAAAAGAATGAGGAAATAGCAAAATTAGCAAATGATAACTGTCATCATAAGCATCTAAACTAGCAGCAGGTCGCCAAAATTCAAATACACTCGCAGTCAAAAATTCACCTTGATGATCAAAATCTCTTTCCCAATTCGGGTCATTTGTTAAATGTGCGTAGCATTCTTTAGCAACTTGCTCAATACTTGATTCTCGTTGAATATCTGGTGTGAGTTGACCCCACATCACCCAAGTTTGACCAATGTTACCTTTTACATCTTTACCGCCAATATGAGCAAAGATTTCCTGTTGAATTAATTTGATGTTACTGATAGGCTGAGGTTGATTGTCATGTTGACTGTCACCATCACTAAAACGACCAGAACAGTCTACTTGGAGAGCATAAGTATCTCCTAATTGTAGGGGATAGTAATAACCGTCTAAAGGTTGTTCAAAAAACTCAATTTGCTTAGAACCTAGTAACTCTACAAAACTAGCTTCGGGATTTTCTGCCTTAGCTAGTTCTCCCAATAATTCTTCGTCTAGCTGTTTACCCAATTTATTATATTGGGGCTGATTATAGACTTTTTGCCAAAAGTTCTTTAAATTTTGATTAAGTTTATTTGAGTCTTGCCCTAAGCCAGAACGCAGATCGTATATAAATAGATCGAGCGTCGGATAAATAATTGTTAATTCTTCAGGCATTCACTAAGCTATCCGAATAAGGGGTAAAAGTTCGTTAATTACATCTAATGATTGAGCCGCTTTGACTGGTTCAGGATCATTAAAAACTTTTGTGATAGTTGCTAAAAGTTCTTGATCTTCAATAGCAACTGAAGTGTTAGGAATTTCAGTAGTACGATTTTCCGCAGTAGCATTTACTATGGGACGTGGACCCTTGTTGCGAGTAGTTGCAGGGTTGAGCAAAGCTTGTCGCGCTGTTTGGTAAAGTTGTTCTATTTGAGGATTAGATCTAGCTAAGTCATGGAGTTGATCAATTTGATTAGCTAAATCTTTGCTAATTGCTTGTAATTTCTCTTTTACATTTTCTGGCAACGGTGCATCTAGTTGTGCTAAAGCAGCAAGGAAAGCGATTATTATAGTGCGTTCAGATGGTTTCATAATTTATTATATATTTCTGCAAATAATATAATTATCGCAAAAATTAAAGGTTTTGTTGGCGATCGCATCTGCAATCCAATTCCCCAAAATCAAGTTAGACACGATACCCATTTTCCGCTTTTGGGCGGGTTTAAACAAGATATAGCGGTCAGCAGTCAGTAGATTTGTAGGTTGGGTTAAGCGCAGCGCAACCCAACACCTTGCAAATGTTGGGTTTCACTTCGTTCTACCCAAGCTACGTTGAGCTAAATTATTTCTCGGTAAGGTTGATTAGGTAAACCCGTAATTGTAAATGCTGCCCAGTAATAAGGATCTGTAAACGGACAATTGTTTTCTTCCATTGTATTAATTCTATATAAGGCATCTTCGATTAATGGACGCAAACTACCTACATTAACAGGTAGATTTGTCAGTATTTCCTGATAAAACTGAGCGATGTCTCCCCAAGTTGCTTCGCGTAGCCAGATTTTAGCTTGATTTAAAGCGACTGGGGCAGAATTAGTTTGTCGCAGCAGGTGATAGAATTTCATCATTATTAAAGCACAGGCTTCTGATTCGACTTTCCATAACGTACTGACAACGTGATCAACTCCAGCACTCATAAACCCACTGATTAAACCAACATATTCGGTGGTAATGCTATAGTCGCCAGAAATAGCGGTTTCGCAAGCTGAGAGGGTAACTAAGTAATAGTGGCTGAGGGGTAATTTGCAGATTTCTGCTACTGTTAATTGATCAGTCTCACTCAGATATAAGGCTGATTTTTCAGGGTGGCGATAATTGTATCCGCCATGTCCTGTAAAGCTAAAGATTTTGTGGTCATCTTTTAAGTTGGTTTCGACTATTGCTTTGGTTGCTCGATGTGAATCAAAGCGGGTAGGATTCTGGAATAGTTGGCAAATAGTAGCAGATTCTATTTCTGCAAATGGTAAATCTTCAAAGTCTTGACTATTGGGATGTTCTACGCTGAAGATTCTGGTGTTATTTTCTATTTCCGGCTTTCCTGCTTCCCCGTCGCGTTGCTGATATTTCTTTAAAATGTCGATGCCCATTTGGGCGCTAGGTAGATAGGTGATGCAGAAGTTATCGGGAAATAAGGCGTGAAGGGGGAAGCGGTGTAAGTCGCGGTGGGGAATTAAAATCAGGTTTTCGATGGGTGAATCTGGGTTTTCGGGGTTAATTTTCTTTAAGATTGCGGGAATGTTGAGGATATTAGCGAGATTTTGCAGCATTTCCGGTAAGGCTTCGCGCCAGGGGAGAATGTTGTCTGGCTGCTGCTTGAGGGGGGTTTTACCTGCGCTATACTCCTGATATTTGTGATTCCACTGTTTTACCCAGTCTTTAAACTGGCGTTGTCTGTTTACTGGTTCTGGTAATGTTTCCTGATGATCTGATGTGGGTGTAGTGAGGGGGATGGGTTCTGGTGCGTTGTGTTTCAGAATGAATGTGTGGAGGGCGTAGGGGCTGATATGCCAGTAGATAGCAGCAGTTGTAGGATTGAGTAGTTGTTGAATTTGGCGATAACTGGGTGGGGGGATTTCATCAGCCCGATCATAGAGTAGCCAACTTAAGCAGGTATTTTTTCCTTCTTCTGCTACTGTTAAAGCTTTGACCACTTCACCAGATTGGACGGCGATATCAACAGTAAGTTGTTGAAAGCCGACGAATTTTAAAGCTAACTTTTTTTACTCCAATTTGAGCGTTTTAGATTTTCACTTTGTAATAAATCTGTACCACGTCTTTTTAATTCTTGGGCTTTGCCTGTTCGTCCTAAACCTAGATAAGCTTTGATCAGGTCTTGTAAAACTTCTAGATGTAATTCAGGAAAATCATCTTCGGTAAGAGTTTCAAGGGCTAAGTTGTATTCGGTTACAGCTTTACGGTAATAGGAACGGGGATTTTGATCTTGATTTCCTCGAAAATAGTGTGCTTCGCCGATAGCGTGATGCAATTCTCCCCAACCTTCGGGGTGGGTATGTTGGTGACAGTGTTTCAAACCTTCTTGATAGCTTGCGAATGCACCCGGATAACCACGTTGGTTAAGATCAGAATTTTGTTTAGCGATGGTACTCCTAGAAGCAAGCAAGTAGTTACAAGCAACAGAATTAAAAGCTGCAATACCACGCCCAACCCAAGCTTGATAGTCATCAGGTTTGATGTCTACAGCTTGATCAAATGATTCGATTGCTTTTTCAAATCGCTCTAAGTTATCAAGCGCAATACCTCGGCTGTACCAAGCGTGATGCTCATCAGGTTTGATGTCTACAACTTGATCAAATGATGCGAGTGCTTCTTCAAATCGCTCTAACCTAAATAGCGTCATACCTCGACTGTACCAAGCTTGATAGTCATCAGGTTTGATGTCTACAACTTGATCAAATGATGCGAGTGCTTCTTCAAATTGCTCTAACGTAAAAAGCGCCGAACCTCGATTGAGCCAAGCGTGATGGTCATCAGGTTTGATGTCTACAGCTTGATCAAATGATGCGAGTGCTTCTTCAAATCGCTCTAAGTTAACAAGCACAGCACCAAGTTCCATCCAAGCATTATAGAAATCGGGTTTGATGTGTACAGCTTGGTCAAATGATGCGATCGCGTCTTCAAATCGCTCTAAGTTAGCAAGCACAACACCTCGGTTGTGCCAAGCATTATAGAAATCGGATTTGATGTGTACAGCTTGGTCGTATGATGCCAAAGCACCTTCAAATCGCTCTAAGTTATCAAGCGCAAAACCTCGGTTGTGCCAAGCTTTATAGTAATCGGGTTTGATGTGTACAGCTTGGTCGTATGATGCCAAAGCACCTTCAAAATCTCCCGCATCAAACTGCTGCTTACCTTGCTCAAACCAATATTCTGCCTCTGTTACCTGATAATCACCCTCGTTTTTATTCACCGCATCAGCGCCATCATTTTCCGATACCTTAGCCTTTGGCGGAATCAATATTTGGCTGACTATTTCATCAGCAACTTGACTAAGTTCCCCACAGCGAAGCTTACCCAACCCTAACATCCGCCGCACTAATTCTTGATTCGGTTCTGGTATTTCCAGCAACTTCTTACCAAATTCTCGCAACCATTCTACTAATGCAGATTCCTTAACATTTTTGGCAATTAAAAAGCCTTTAATATTGCCACAACTCCAACCTTGCTCC